>CAYHRX010000801.1:0-1502 GCA_964359075.1 uncultured Chitinophagales bacterium | reverse complement strand
CGCCGAGGTTGCAGATCTGGCAATCGGTGTTGCCGGGAAGATCATCGACCAAAACCTCGACACGCCCAAGCAGCGGCAGCTTGCAGATTCGGCAATCAGGGAGCTTCAGAAGAACTGAGCCATGAAGAACACGCGTGTGGCAAAGCGATATGCGATGGCTCTCATGACCGCCTCGGAGCAGCAGAAGAACATTGAGGGGGTCGCGAAGGATCTCGACCTCATCGGCAAGATCATGAGTGAGTCTCGCGAGTTTCGGCTTCTAGTGGCCAGTCCCGTTGTTTCGCCGCCGAAGAAGCGCGCGGTGTTCAACGAGTTGTTCGGCCCGCGTGTTGGCAAGGAGACGCTGAGGTTCATCGGTCTCCTGACATCGAAGTCCCGCGAGGCCATCCTGTCTGACGTGATCGAGCAATTCAAGGTCCTGCACGACGAGAAGCTCGGTGTTGTGAATGTTGATGTGCGAACCGCCGTCGAGCTGAACTACGCGCAGGAAAAGGAGCTACGCGCACAGCTTGAGCAGAGGACAGGCAAGAAAGTACGCCTACACATTACGGTTGACAAGGGTATCAAAGGCGGACTCGTTGTGCGCATTGGTGACACCGTGCTTGATGCGAGTGTAACGCGCCAACTTGAGTTGATGCGCCAGCGGTTTGTTGCCGGACAGGCGGCGTGATATTAACGGAAGATTAGCATAAGGATAGGACAATGGCGGAAGTCAGGCCAGACGAAGTCTCTGCAATACTCAGGAAGCAGCTTGCAGGCTTTGAGAAGGAAACAGATGTATATGATGTGGGGACGGTGTTGCAAGTGGGCGATGGCGTTGCCCGTGTGTACGGGCTCTCCAAAGCGCTGATGAGCGAGCTTGTGGAGTTCCCGCACGGCGTGTTCGGCATGGTGTTGAACCTTGAGGAAGACAACGTAGGGTGCATCCTCTTCGGGGAGAGCAGAGAGATCAAGGAGGGTGACACGGTGAAGCGGACGGGACGGGTCGCGTCCATGCCGGTGGGCGAGAAAATGCTCGGTCGCGTGATCAACCCGCTGGGCCAGCCGCTCGACGGACGAGGCCCCATCCAGACGGAGAAGTTTCTACCCATCGAGCGCAAAGCTCTCGGCGTTATCGAGCGTCAGCCTGTCAAGGAGCCGCTGCAGACCGGCATCAAAGCCATCGACGGCATGATCCCGATCGGTCGCGGCCAGCGGGAGCTTATCATCGGCGACCGGCAAACAGGCAAGACCGCCGTTGCCCTTGACGCAATCATCAACCAGAAATTCACTCACACCGAGCAGGCGAAGAAGCTTGGCGTGAAACCAGTCTACTGTATCTACGTCGCCATCGGGCAGAGAAGCTCAACCGTTGCCCAGGTGGTGGATAAGCTTCAGCAGGAAGGAGCGATGGACTACACCACCATCATTGCGGCCACTGCCAGTGACCCGGCGCCGATGCAGTTCATTGCTCCATATTCCGGCGCAACGCTTGGAGAGCTCTTCCGCGACAGTGGTCGTCA
>CAYHRX010000800.1:0-1504 GCA_964359075.1 uncultured Chitinophagales bacterium | reverse complement strand
CTAGTTCATGGACTTGGGGACGAAGGGTGAAGCGCCATTTGCGCAGCTTGTTCGCAGCCAAGTTGAGCTTCAGCCTCAAACCATTCAGCCGAGCGATCGGTCACCGAACGGAGGCCGCAAATCGCTTCTCTTCTCGGATGGACGGCAGAAAGCTGCAAGGCTTGCCAGAGATATACCGAGGGAAATTGAAAATGACGTATTCCGTCAACTGCTTCTTCTAGGGGTTAAGGAACTATTGGCTGTCAATCAGGAACCCCGTCTCAGCCGAACGTATGTCGCCGTAGTTCACGCGCTCGCTCAGCACTCATTGCTCTTGTTTGACGGTAACGACAAAGATCGTTTGCAGCAAGATGTCAGAAATCATCTGAGATATTATAAGAGTGATCTAGAGGGGGCACTACAGGATCAGCATACTCCGCCACCCAGTTTCAATTCACTTCTGTTAAGACATCTTGGTTCACCTTTTTATTCCGTCAGCGCGTTAACGCTGGCACATCTGACAGTGACCAATATAGCGTATCGAACCATAGCTGGGGAATGTCCCGACATCGGCAAGGCAGACCTGGATCGAATCCTGATGGCGTGGATTCAATCTTTCGCTAATGCGTTTGCTATCGACAGCAATTTAGCCCATGGGATCAGGGTTAAGGCTGCCGGCCATCAACTCTCAGGTGGGCTAGATGCAACTGCCGGCTTTAGCCGCCAGACTCAGGAATTTCTGCGCGAAAGGGTTCCGAATATCGATAGGGTGTTCCAAGTCTTCGCGGAAGTATTGTGCCACGCAAACGCCGGGCACGCCGGGCGGTTCATTGACCCAAATAAGCTGTCTCTGACTTTGGCTACCGAAGAGCGCCGCTGGTATCAGTGCTCGCATTGCGCTAGCGTATCTCCCATTGAGTGGTGGGGGTACTGCACCGTGTGTCTTGCGAGCGGTGTCACGGCAGTTAATCCTGGGGCAACTGACTACCTGCGTGCGCGCAAGGCATTCTTCAGGGATCCTGTTATTGATGTCCTAGAAGGCAAGGCGCGTCCATTCAATCTGTCAGTTGAAGAACATACCGCGCAGTTGTCCTATCGCGACGTGGACGATCCAAGCACAACAACAGAGGACTTCGAACGTCGCTTTCGCGACATATTGGTCACACCTACGGACACGTCCATCGATGTCTTAAGCAGCACAACCACGATGGAAGTGGGCATTGATATCGGGTCATTGGTGGCAGTTGGTTTGCGTAACGTTCCTCCGCTTAGACAGAACTATCAGCAGCGTGCGGGCCGTACCGGACGTCGTGGCTCAGCCATCTCAACAGTTGTAACCTACGCCCATAATAGTCCGCACGACAATTACTATTTTGAAAATCCCAAGGCAATCATTGCGGGAGAACCAACCCTTCCTGGCATCGACATAGGTAACCCGAAAATTGTCGAGAGGCACATCCGTGCCCAACTGATTCAGTCGTACTTCCATTTCGAGAATCCGATTCCCGTTGGCTCGGATATTTTC
>CAYHRX010000799.1:0-1519 GCA_964359075.1 uncultured Chitinophagales bacterium | reverse complement strand
TTGTTCCGCTGGCGCGTACGCAAGGCGCGGAAGAAGGCAATGAGCGCGGGATAGGATTTATTATCAGGCTGAGCGCTCGCCTGCTCCATCGAACAATGATGCGGGTCGGCAGTCGAAGCCCGTCACAGGATCACCGATCACCCCTCGACTTCGCTCGGGGTGACACCATACATCCACTGGTACACCGATAGCCAAACCATGAAACGCAACACGCTCTACTCAATCATTGTTCTCATTGTCCTTGCCATCGTCGCATATTTCGCACTTCACCGTGAAGGCGAGATCAGCTCGACAGGCTCGTCCGGCACCATGCTAGCAAGCTACGACTCAACTGCGGTTGACAGGCTTGTGTTTGTCTCCGCGACGGGCACCGTCGTCCTCGAAAAGGAAGCCGGCACATGGATGCTGACATCTCCCTTCAAGTATCGTGCGGATGAAGCATCCGTGACATCCGCAGTGGGAAACGGCAGGAGCATCGAGTTGAAGAGTCTCGTCTCGACAAACCCGGAAAAGCAGAAGCTCTTCCAGGTTGATTCCAGCGGAACACGAGTACAGGTGTATGAGAAGAGAAACCTAAAGGCCTCGTTCTACGTCGGAAAGGCGAGCAGTTCATTCACAGAAACATACGTAAGACTGGAAGGATCGAACGAAGTCCACCTCGCAGCCGGCATGCTCTCCACCTATTTCAACAAGCAGCCGAAAGACTGGCGCGACAAGACGGTGTTTAGGGTCGAGGAGAGCAAAGTCCGTAGCGTGAGGTTCCAGTACGGCGACACGACGTTCACACTCTCGATTCCTGACAGCATGTGGCGCGTGGACAGAGATTCCGCCAACCAGAGTGCCGTGAAGCCTCTCATCACCGCGCTGGCAAACATACAGACCGATGAGTTCATTGACTCGACTGTTTCCCCGCTCCCGAAACTCTCGGCCATTATCGAGGTTGAAGGCACTCAAATCCGCTTTTACAAGAAGGATGACACCAAATATCTTGTCCAGACCTCGCAGTCACCGCAGTGGTTTGAAGTGCAGAGCTGGAGGACGACGGGATTCTTGAAGAGGAAGAAAGAGCTGTTGCCAACGAAGAGCTTAGCAAGCGTTGCACGCCAGACGTCAACAAAAAGACTGAGCCCGAGCTGCTTCAGCTCGGGCTCAGTCGTGTTATACGCTCATTCACACTGCATCGCCCCGCAACTATAGCGTGTCTCGCTCAGAATCCCGCTCTACCTTCTCCTCCCTCCATCTCTCGGAGCAGTGTCCGCAGATCGCCCACGCTGTGGAGAGGGTTGTTGCGGCTGCGACCGCCACGATGGCGCACGATCTACACTCGGCGGTCTTGATTCATCACGTCGCGGCGGCTCCCATTGTCTGTCAACGCGCCGTTCAACATCACGCTCACGCCGTGGCTCGCGCTGCTCTTCTCTGCGCGGCTCACGTCCGATCGACGGCGGCGGTTCCTTACGCCGCTCAGCGTCGCACCCACGCCCCACTTCCGGTTGACGGCCAATGTCCGGCTGTCGTT
>CAYHRX010000798.1:0-1521 GCA_964359075.1 uncultured Chitinophagales bacterium | reverse complement strand
GATTGTTGCCTTCGGCATGCCGCGACTCCAGCGTGTCCAGAGCGCACTAAGGGGATCTGGAATGGGTCGCTCCGTGTGAATCTACGGGAGGAAGATGGAAATGTCAAGCCGGCGAACTGCTTGCTTGATAGGGTTTGACTTGGTGGGTAAACAAAAAGTCCCAAGCCTTTCGACTTGGGACTTGTTCATCAACAACAATATACAACACCATCAACGCAATAGAAGAAGCCTTCTAGTCTGCGTGAACCACTGTCCTGAGCGAAGCGAAGGATCTCCTGCCTGCAGACGGTAGAAGTACACCCCGCTCGCCAAGGCAGAACCTCCGAAGCCAACCCTGTAGTGTCTCCCCGGCTCGGCAACGTCATCATGCAAAGTTGCCACCCGCTGGCCGAGCATGTTGAACACTTCCAGGATTGCCCTCACACGAGCCTCGACTGTGAACCTGATCTCTGTCTCTGGGTTGAACGGGTTGGGGTAGTTCTGGAACAACGCGTACACGTGCGGAACCTCTTCTCCCACTGAAAGCGTCGTGACGTTGATGGTGATCGGATCTGTGTGATGAATAGTTCCGTCAAGGTCGACCTGTCGCAATCGATAGTGATAAGTTCCTGGAGACGTGAAGGTGCTGTCCACAAAAGAGTAGTAGTGAGGTTCATTCGTCGTGCCGTGGCCGGGGACGAAGCTGTTCGGTAACTCAGTGTACATCGTTTCATTCTCTCTCCGCCGCTCGACATAGAACCCGTAGTTGTTGATCTCACTTAGCGTTGTCCACTCCAAGAGCACACCGCGGCCGTGCGGGTTCATGCGCGCAGTGAAGGACGCAAGGGTGATGGGTAGTGGGTTATCCGGATCTTCGTCCGCACCCATATAGGGAAATGTGGCGGGGCGGGTATCGCCATCGAAATCGGTGGTCACACCGGTAATAGGAATGCCTCGAAGCTCAAGGTCGCCCACTGAGGCTCCTGCCACATGCAGGTCGGTTGGCGAGGCAAAAGTCACCGCCTTCGAGATCGAGTTCGCATCCTGGTTCGATGGCGTGAAGAGCGTTCGCCAAGTTGCCAATGTTGTTACATCTGCGTAAGGGACTGTCGTCCCGGTTCCACCGAGCACCATCTGAGTGTTGGAGCCATTGACGAAATAGTCGTTGAAGTTCGAACCGCCTGCGGCCCAGACATAGGTCGATGAGGGAACAACGACAGCGTAATGCTTCAGCGTGCCTGTGTTCGAGTTGACATCAACGGAGACGATGTTGTCCTTGAGCGTAAGGTTGGCGACCGTTGATGAGCTGACGCGGATACCCGCAGCACTTTGTGTCGCCGTCGTTGTGGTTCCTGGGTCCATATCACCAATCATCGAGACTGTATTAAACACTACTCTGTCCTGATTGCCAAACCCAATGCCCATCCCCACCGCCTGGTTACCAGTGGCAGTTCCATTCGATCGTATGTTCGAGATCATGTTGTTCGCGATAAGATTACTGGAGATTGACGGATTGCCAAGAGGCAGGCCAGCAACCAGAAT
>CAYHRX010000797.1:0-1523 GCA_964359075.1 uncultured Chitinophagales bacterium | reverse complement strand
TCGAAAACGCAGCGTAGAAGCTGTAGTGGTTCACCATTCTCTCGCCTGACATTCCAAGAATGAGTGTGCCATCACCGGCCTGGCTGATGAGGTCGTTCTTGCCCAAGCTCTTCAGGAACTCAACGAACATCTGTTGATTGATGCTTTTGAAAGGCCCACGCTCACACAAGACCTTCCAAGCATCCCTTGCATTGATTCCACCATATTGCGCAATCAACGACAAAACTTGCTGAACGAGCGTCGACAGATGAAGCCGCCCTGTGATCGGAGGCTCGCACCATCCCCGAATCAGGAGATTCACCATTGCAATTGCCTGCACAAGATTGGTACGCAGTGAATCTTCCAGTGGAGTGTACGGGCCAATCTCATCCTCTTGTATATAGACCCGCATAATCGCCGGTTGTCCGCGACGGCCAGATCGTCCGAGTCGCTGACGCAAACCTGCAACGGTGGGTGGCGGACCGATCTGAGCGACGCTGGTGACAGAGCCGATATCGATTCCCATTTCCAACGTCGTTGTACATACGGCTGTCGTTGGTTGTGTTCGCTCCTTCAGCATCCGCTCGACGTCTTCACGGAGATCCTTCGAGAGACTCCCATGATGAGGCCAGAACTCATTCGGCACTACGGCTTGTTCGCATAGTCGACGCAAGAGATCAGCATAGACTTCGACATCTGCCCGACGGTTCGCAAAGGCAAGATTCGTTTGTCCTCGCAACGTTCGAAACAGATGATCCGCCACCTCAATCATGCTGCCGTCTTCAATCGTGTTTGCTTCGTTCTCGACGGGTTCATCTTTTTGAACGACTGGAACTCGCGGCCGCTGTACGCGGTATCCCCTCACCTGCAGTTGAACCTCCTGCCGGTTGCGCGTGGAACTGATAAGTTTGCAGGGGAACTCCCCGGGAGAACGGAGAAAAGCCGCCGCGAGTGTCATGTCGCCGAGCGTTGCACTCAAGGCAATGCGGGGAACACGGTGTTGTGTGCAGAGTTCGATTCTTGCAAGCAAGGATTGTAGTTGTCTGCCACGTTCCAAACCAATGAACGAGTGGAGCTCATCCACAACGACGTACTTCAGGTCCTTGAAGATCGTCTGGATGGTCGGTCCTCTATTGACAAAGAGTGCTTCAAGAGACTCCGGCGTAATCAGGAGAATGCCGGAAGGATTCTTGATGACCTTCTCCTTGTGTGACTGTGCGATGTCGCCATGCCAGGCTGAGACAGGTATCTCAAGGTGTTCGCAGAATCCAGAGAGCCGATCGTACTGGTCGTTGATCAACGCCTTGAGGGGACTGATGTAGAGAGCTTGAACACTCCTATCAGTCGAATCAATTAGTGAAGAACAGATGGGGAGAAACGCTGCCTCGGTTTTGCCCGATGCGGTTGCTGCGGAAATGATGACATCGGTTTGACCACCGAGAATAGTTTCGATTGCTTCCTCTTGAGCATCTCGCAGATCATCCCAACCCTGCTGCCAGATCCATCTCTGCACGTTTCATGCAACAGCAGAAAAGCCTTGGACT
>CAYHRX010000796.1:0-1531 GCA_964359075.1 uncultured Chitinophagales bacterium | reverse complement strand
TATTCGGAAAGCGCTTGCTCAGCTTCCTTCAGGGCAAATTCCATCCAGTGTTCGTAGGTGTTCACGTTAGAATATTAGGTCCTGTCTTGTACGTGGTATATTGCTTGCGCGCCCGAAGGGAGTCCCCGACCGCCTGAAGTCGGTGAGGCAGGCGGGGGGAACCCCCAACCCTCAGATCTCCGCCAGAGGCCGATAAACTTCGTCTGATGCTCTATCCAATTGAGCTACGCGCGCACTGGAACTCAGAGTATTAGGACCTTTTTCGTTCTAGTAAGAATCCTGAAATCGGCCAGAAGGACGTTAGACCTGGGACTGGCCGGTCCACAACCCTACTGGCTGCCGACAGAAAAATGTAGTGAATTAGTGGCAGAGTTTCAACAGCAGACAGAGCTACAACCACGTGGCAGGTTCGGGAGGCTAAATCTAAGATTTGTTCTGTTCTTCATATCTGCGATCATAGGGGTCTTACTCTTAGCGGATGCGCGTGGGTCTATCGTTAATAGAGGGGCCATACTCTGATTGCCACCGCGCGAAGTTGGAGATAGTATGTATCTTGTCTTCATTGCTCCATCCTGGCTCTAAAGACGATTCTCTGCGGCAACGGCGAGATATCACAGCATGAAAGGATGACAGGATCCCGTTGCCTCACGAGAAAATCTATCTGAAATAGGTGTGGTTGCCTCACGAGAAAACCTTGTTGAAGTGGTGTTGTCGTTTCTTTGAGATGTTGTTGAGTTTGCGTTGAGCTAATGTAGTGAGTTTTTCTTGAAGTTGCGAGATCTGTCGTCGGAGTTCAGCGGGGTTCAGCCCGGTGTACTGATTCGAGAGTCGATGCTTGGTGTCCTTGGGAATGTCAGGATGAGCAAGGACGCGGTGAAACGGTGTCGTTGGTCGGTCATAGGTTTTCTTGACTGTGCTGCCGTGTCTGGTTTTCTGTTGGAGCTTCATGACAGGTTGGAAGAAGTTGGTGAAGAGCCGTAAAGCGCTGTAGAGTTGTTCCAGGAGGTGGAGTTCTTCGTCGGAGTCGTAGCGCCAGTATCCGATCCCACCTCTGGCGGGACGAACGACGGAGTAGTTTTTCTGTTCGACGAAACAGCTATCATTTTTTCGATACGGTCGGCTGCGGGTAAAGGTAATGCGATGGCATTCACAGTAGCGAAACAGTTCGGCGTTGATGAATTCACCCCCGTTGTCCGAATCAATTCCCTTGATGGGAAAGGGGAGTTGCTCAGTGATATCAGCGAGGGCTTGGAGGACCCAGCGTTGGGCTTTGGTTTTCAGGGCGCGTGTTTCCGTCCATGCCGTTTGTCCCGATGTATCGGGATCAGATCGAGTGTGTGGATGACATCAGAGGCCGGAATGCCGCCATCGTGCGCCACAAGGTCAATCCCGATGTAATCGGGACCGGGTGTCTGCTCGTTCCATTCGGCAAAGGTACGGATGGGGATCTGGTGTTTGAGCAACGTTCCTGGTTTGGTGGTTGACCGACCCTTCAGGCGAAGGTTCTTGCGCACGGGGGCCAAGAGTCGAT
>CAYHRX010000795.1:0-1535 GCA_964359075.1 uncultured Chitinophagales bacterium | reverse complement strand
TGATATATGCAAGATACTCATTATTAAACAATTATAGTAACGAACTACTAGTCCATAATTGTTCATCTCCTTGATCCATGAGCTTTTACGGAAAGCTTCGGGCCATCCAGCAGAAGAGCAACAGCCTGCTCTGTGTTGGCCTCGACCCCGATATCAACAAACTCCCACCACATCTTCGGCGTAACGATGATGCGGTGGTTGAGTTCTGTGCGAGTATCGTTGAGGCAACCAAAGATCTTGTCTGTGCATACAAGCTGAACCTTGCATTCTTTGAAATCCTCGGTGCGCGAGGATGGTCTGCGGCCCATCGGGTTCTGTCGCTTATCCCGGACCACGTCATCACCATTGGTGATGCCAAGCGTGGGGACATCGGGAATACGGCCGAGATGTATGCTCGGTTGCTCCTTGAGGACTTCAAGTTCTCTGCAACAACGGTGAATGCGTACATGGGAGAAGATTCCGTCAGGCCGTTCATCAAGGATGCGAACGCGGGAGCGTTTGTCCTCGCGTTGACATCAAATTCCGGAGCAAGAGATTTCCAATATCTCAAGCTTAGAGGAAAACCACTCTACGAGCACGTGATTGGGAGAGTGACAAAGTGGAATGAGAAGAAGAACCTCGGCCTCGTCGTGGGTGCCACACGTCCAGCCCAGTTGAAGCGCGTAAGGCAACTCGTTCCCGACATGCCGTTGCTCATTCCGGGCGTCGGTGCACAAGGAGGCGATTTGAAGCTTGCCGTCCGTTATGGCTGTGACAAGCGCGGCGAGATGGCGCTCATCAACGCAAGCCGGAGTATTATCTATGCATCAAGTGCCGGGAATTTCGCTGACGCAGCGCGTGCAGCTGCACTTGCAATGCGCGATGAAATCAATACGTACCGGCAACGGTTTTTCTGATGTACGCTTTATCATGAATGGAGTTCATTCATGAACATGCCACACATCCCTGAGCGGTTCCTCCGTCATATCTGGCAGCGGCAGCGGTTCAATGTGGCCGAGGTTCGCACATCAGATGGCCGAAGGGTGGAGATCCTCTCTCCCGGTGTATCAAACACTGACGGCGGCCCTGATTTTACCGATGCCCGCATTCGCATTGGCAACATCATCTTCTCTGGTGATGTTGAATTGCACCACGATGCACAGGAATGGGAGTCCCACTCCCATCAAACCGACCAGCATTACAACCGTGTCATCCTCCATGTGGTGATGTCTGCCGATCCGCTTGCCCTGCCCTCACGCACAGTCAGCAAACGACTGCTGCCACTGCTGGTGCTTCATCCCTACCTCGATGACACGCTCCGTGCAACATGGATGAGGGCAATCTCTGACGACCGGGACGAGCGAAGCAGAGTGCTTGCCTGCCACGATCTTAATGATGCTGTCCCCGCAGTTGTTGTGAAACGCTGGATTGAGAGTCTCGCCCATGGGCGCATGGAGATGAAGATTCGCCGGTTCGAGGAGCGACTGAAGCAGCTTATCGACGAGAGCAAGCTGGTCGTTCGCGATGACCAGGTTCGTGCTCAGCAGGTCGTAGGC
>CAYHRX010000794.1:0-1536 GCA_964359075.1 uncultured Chitinophagales bacterium | reverse complement strand
GTGATGCCAACAAAAAGATCTTCAGGTCTGCATTCGGAAAGACCACGGTACCAATATCCCGCCCTTCAAGCACAACACCCTGATTCTCACTCAAAGCCCGCTGCTCTCGCACCATCGCTTCGCGCACCATGCGAATGCTGCTCACTGCACTTACGATACGAGTGACATCCGTGTCCCGAATCCTGTCCGTTACATATCTTCCGTCAAGGAGCACTCGCTGCGAAAAACCACTTCTTTGCAATTCAACCTTCGCCGCGCCCGCCAGTCTTGAAACTGCAGCGGCATCATCGGGGTCCACGCCACTCTCCAACACTTTCAAAGTTACCGCCCGGTACATCGCACCGGTGTCGACGTGCAAGAAACCCAGCCGATCTGCTACAAGCCGTGCCGTGGTCGATTTCCCAGAGCCAGCCGGTCCATCGATGGCGATGACGAGGTTTCTCTTACTCAAACCAGACTGAGAGAATTTGGGCTAATAATATACGCATTTCTCCCTCCTGCCGCAACCAAGCCTTTTGATAACTCACGTGTTTTTTCTTATATTCGGCCCGTACTTTTGGCAGGAGAACCTCTGAAGAAACTCGTTCACGATGAAATAGCAGCCAGGCGCCTGGCCATTGAGTCTATCCGTTCAGCAGAGAAGCTACCCATCTACGGCATGCTGGACAACATCCGGAGCTTGTATAACGTTGGATCAATGTTCAGGACCTCTGATGGAGCACTCATTCGCAAGCTCTATTTAAGTGGGTACACACCATGCCCGCCCCGGAAGGAAATTGAAAAGACCGCTCTTGGCTCAACAAAGAGCGTAGCATGGGAGTACTTTGCTGACCCACTTTCCGCAGTCGCTGCCATCAAGTCCATTGGAGCTAGACTCTGCGTTCTGGAGCAGACGACAGAGAGCATACCGTACCATGAGGTGCAGAAGTCTGCTTTCCCAATTTGCCTCGTCGTCGGCAACGAAATCACCGGAGTGTCTCCCAATGTTATCGCCGCGGCAGACATGGCCATCGAGATCCCGATGTACGGCACAAAGCAATCCCTGAACGCCGCAGTCGCGTACGGGATCGCGTTGTTCGAGCTGGTGAGAATCTGGAAGAGCGCTTGAACTACTTGAGCACACTGTACGCAAGCGTGAAATAGTCGCTCCGCTCCAACGTGTGAATGCGTACAACACCCGCCCTCACGAGAGAAGTCAGGATTCGTGAGGCTCGCTGGTCGGAGATGTTCACAAGACGGCTGAACTCTTTTGTTGTGATACGCTCGTTGGCATTCAAATAGCCGAACAGCCTTTTCTCGTTGTCTCCGATCTCTATTTGCATGGGGGGTGCATCGATGCGCTCATCGCGCAGGATCCGCACAACCTCCTTACTTGCCATGACTGTCTTGTCGTTCACACGAATAAAGACTTTTGTTTCCTCGTCGGTGTGGGAATCGCTGTTACCGTTGCCATTACTTCCCACAAAGTAGTGGGGCTTACGCTCGCTCTCTTCAACATACGCAACGATCACGTCCTCACCGTCAAGCCGGATGCGT
>CAYHRX010000793.1:0-1537 GCA_964359075.1 uncultured Chitinophagales bacterium | reverse complement strand
GCACTGAAGACGAGGATGATGGCACTGGTGGAGTTGTTCTGTTATCTCGACAAGCAACTCAAAGTGATGAACGTTCAGTTGGAAACACTTGCACAGACCGACAAGTATCGTGAGCGCGTTGCGTTACTCACGCAGATCCCCGGCATGGGCATGTACAGTGCAATGACGATCTTGATCGAGCTCCAAGATGTTGAGCGCTTCCAGAGAGCAGATCAGCTGGCAAGTTATCTCGGACTGACACCAAGCCAACGTTCCAGTGGTGAGAGTGTGCGAATGGGAGGCATTACCCGCTGTGGCAATCCGAGGCTCAGGACACGGTTCGTGGAGAGCAGTTGGACACTCATCCGGTATGACAAGGCGGTGCGAGCAACGTATGAACGGATCAAGCACCAAACCGGGAGCGGCAAGAAGGCGATTGTTGCTGTTGCCAGGAGACTCGCACTGCGAGTACGACGAGTACTACTCGATCAGCAGCCGTATCACTACGGCGATGGGACACGACCGGAGTTTGCCAAAGACAAACGACGAGAGATTCGACGGTTCACAGTTCACCAGGAGCAGACCGCTTAACGCATGGCCAGTCCATGGGGCCACATGTGTTGGTCAGACCATGAGTGCCCGCTGTGGGCTCTGGCAGGCCAGACCACGGAGTTTTTCGTGTGGGTTCATGGCTACAGGAACCACGTCTAACAGAAGATGGCTGGCCGCTTTGTTGTTCGCATTCAGTTGATGTAGATCCCGAAACAGTCGGGACTCACGAATAGGAGCTTGGTCGCAAAGGTGTGAAATGATATTCTGACGAGGAGATCTTTTATCGAGGGCTTGACTTTCAATATAGGACCGAAAAACTACGACGCTCGTTCATTTGGAAAGGCTGCACTCATGCCGCCGCACAACTTTGTTGTATAGAACTCGCTCAACGCCTCACTCAATTTTAAGAGATAGAGTTCGGCGTTGCGTAGTTTTCGGAAGCCCGTGGCACCCTGAATTTGACTCTGAGATGAGTATGGATCCTCTATTTCTTTTGAGTGGAGCTGGAATGATGGTCGTCGCGGTAGCTGCTGCGGCGTATTGGAGAAGGCGCTCAGGTGCCCCCTGGTCGTTCTTCTTCTGGGGAGCTCTCGCGTGGACAGTCGGAGTAGCTCTCAAGGCAGGCATCTATCCCAACGCCAGCCATCATCAAGCACGTTCGTGATGTTTTGCCTGCTCCTCTTGCAGAACCCATGCTGTGGATATACATCGGCCTGTTGACAGGAATCTTCGAGTGCGGCGCAACAGCTGGATTTACATACATCCGGAAAATCCGAAACGCGGATTGGAACAAAGCTGTTGGTTTCGGCATAGGATTCGGAGCCATAGAAGCTCTTCTCGTAGGGATTGGCTATGGTTCTGGTGGTCATTTTCATCCCAGACAAACTGCCGCCAGAGTTTCTGAAGTTCGCAACCGCAGGTAGTAACTCGCCGTGGGTCATTCCTGCTCCGATTGTCGAGAGGATGATTGTTATCCCATTACATGCGCTCTCGTGCTACTTATCAT
>CAYHRX010000792.1:0-1558 GCA_964359075.1 uncultured Chitinophagales bacterium | reverse complement strand
AGCACAATGTTATGGACTACCGAATCTCTTCAAACGGCACATTGAGTACTCGATACTCCTTCCAATCCTTGTAGTCGAAGTGCCACCATTCGTCGGGGTTGACTGTGAAGCCCTCTGCCTCCATGGCTTGACGAAGAAGATCGCGCACGCCTCGTTGCTCCGGTGTCCCGCCGGTGTAACTTGCTGACGCGTTCAGGGTGAAGTCGTCGTACGCGCTTGGCATCTCAACTTCCTTGCCCGTCTTCAACTCATAGAGTGAGCAGTCTACAGCACAACCGCGATTGTGCTTTGAGCCTTTCTTCGGGTTGGCGACGTAGATGCGTTTTGATGGCGGCGTCTTCTCCCAGAAGTCCTTTGTCACCGACCACGGACGGTAGCCATCGAACACGAGTATGCCGTAGCCGTGTCCTCGCAGCCTCCAGTGTACGCGCCCCAGAGCTTCGGCCGCAGGTCGCTGCAGGAACGCTCTCGCCTGTGCATACATCTTCCGCTTCATGAAGTTGTTCGTCGTTGCATAGCGGATGTCGAGCTTTATCGTGGAATCCAGCCTGACCAACTCGACAAGATCCGGCGTTCGCCATGTGCCTTTGCTTTCGTTGGGCTGGGCGAACATGGCTGTCGAGATGCAGACGCACAGCAACAGCACGAGCTCAATCGCTTTTCTCTGTGTCCTATTCGTGTTCATTCCTGGATCACCCACAGATCATCATTGTCGAACCACCGTTGTTGGTACGATGACGTGCTCTCCATGGACTATCATCTGTTCGTGTCCATTCCTGCCTGCCTGCCGTGTAGGCAGGCCTGCCGGTTTACCCGCCGTAGGCGGCAGGCAGGCGTGGATACTTTCTTTCTTCGTGTCTGTTCGTGGAGAAACAAAACAGGCTCCAAGTCTTTCGACCTGGAGCCTTACACCTTCTACCTATCACCCGTTTCCTCTTGCTACATCCACGGCTCGTCGGCAGTCGGACCGTAGATCGAGGGAAGCTTTGCACCCGCCATCCGGATGTACACCGAGAGCTGTCCGCGATGATGCACGTTATCCATGACGGCTGTCCACAAAACATCAGCGCGCCGGATCTGGCCCATTTGCTTCGGGGCAACCATCCACGGGATGGGAGAGTTCAACTCGGCTTCCGTAAGCGCCTTCACCTTGTCGACATTGCCCTTATGGCTGTTCTCGTAAGTGCTGATAACTTCTTGGAATGTCGCCGGCGGTTTCGGCATGTTCATGAAGTCAATCTTCCCCTTGCACACGCCATCAATGATGACTCCTTCTTCTGCGACGAACGTCCACGCCAAATCCTTTGCCGATTTTGACTTCTCTGAAGGTTTCAGATCAAGCTTGTCGGTCGGATACGCTTTCAGGATCTTGAGAGTTGTCTGGAACTCGCGTTCCCACGTGTTGATGAACATTTCCTTCTCCGTCATGGCTAACTCCTTTGAGTTTATGTGAATGAACAGTGAGTTGAGGTCAACCCGGTGATTCAGACTCTGATGAAGTCTCCCCGAATGAGCAACTCGGACCCTTCGTGCCGAGCGCCTTCTGGTGTGCAGACAG
>CAYHRX010000791.1:0-1564 GCA_964359075.1 uncultured Chitinophagales bacterium | reverse complement strand
AACATCGAGCGATCCGTATCGGGGAAAGCAACCCGGTTCTGCACCTGATACGTGGCACCACGAATTGTACCGGTGAGCTTCACATCAAACGTCCCGCCACGCGGGAATCGACCTGTTTGGATTGCCTGTTCGCCAGAAAAAATCGTTGGAAGCGAAGGGGGATATAGATCATAAGCCGCAAGCAGACTGTAGTCAAGCGTCGGGGTGGCCAGCGCTGGAATGAACAGCCGCTGAACAAGTGTGTTGACTGTCAGAGCAATGCTATCGTTTGCCGTGACCGTCGTGAGTATCCCGCCATTTTGCTGAGCGATCTTCTCTAACAACGGTAAACTCACATCGGTACCAACACCGATTGGAAAGATGCGAACGCCTTTGACGTTCTGTCGACGGGTACGAGCGGCAATCGAATCAGGGTTCAATTCTCCCCAGGTCGGCTCACCATCTGTCAAGAAGATAATTCCAGAGCCGATGTTGTCCGTGTACGTTTGCGAGAGCGACTGCTTCAGTGCCGCCTCGATATTCGTGAGGCCGATGGCGACGAGCTGGTTGATGAACGCTTTGGCTTGATCTTTCATCACTGGAGTCGCGTACACCAGGTCAGGCCGAAACGATACAACATTCGTGGCAAATGTGACGATGTTGAATTTGTCCTCTCCTGTCAACAGATCAACAAAGGAATTCAGCGCATCCTTCAGTTGACGGAGACGCACTCCCTCCATGCTCGAAGAAACATCGGCAACGAAGGTGAGTTCACGTGCACGCACGGTCCCTCCGGGCAGTGTGTCGGGCATGGTTACCCAGAGAATGTAGTATGGACTTTCCTTCAGAGAGTCTGGCGAAGCGTAGGTCAACGCCTGCATCTGCACTGCCCCTCGATTGACCTTGAAGCGGAGAGCATAATCCTTGGCGAACTTGACGTTCTCGACGCCATACACGATTGTGTAATGCTGGTCAGAGAGTTTGGTTAGGATGGTCGCCGTTGGAAATTGATCAACCGATGTTTCAACAGAAGTGAACGGGAACTGTGACTGCAAATCAATTGAAATCGCAACCCTTTCAATTGGAGCGGAGGTGTAATCCGTCATGTCCAACGGAAAGAGATACTGTATTGTTCCAGCAGTATACGGCAGCGGCTGCAGATATTGAATTTCAATCCGACGGCTGCTGCGCGGGTCAATCGGAAAGATGCGGAGTCTGAACAAGTTCTTCCCCAATTGTTCCAAGATTGCCGGGTCGACCATGCGACGGACAATATCCCGGTAAATAATAACTGCCTCTTCCCGTCGTTTGATGACATACGGAACTCTGACGCCGCCGATCCAGAGTGCCATCTCATTCACGTTTGCTCCATCCGGAAGTTGAAAGACATAGAATCCCTCAAGTCGAGCGAGGTTGTCGTTGAAAAACTCCTGGTCAACATGCGTGACGGCCATCTGGTCTCTGATCGTGACATCTGCACGAAGTGTCTTGATGCGCAGATTAAAGATTGGGCTGTTGTCCATGTTTGGATAGCGAGCATACAGTCTGCCGATGCCAACAGCCAGGCTCTCCTGACTTGAGAAGA
>CAYHRX010000790.1:0-1576 GCA_964359075.1 uncultured Chitinophagales bacterium | reverse complement strand
ATCGTTGCAATATCAAAGGAAGAAGTAGACTGCGATCCACCCGTTACATAGATGCTGTTCGAAGGACCGATAGCAAGTGCCCAAGCAGTGTCCTCTCCAGTTGGAGTGCCGCTATACCGTGATGACCAAAACGACGGAGGGCTAACAGCACCATCGTTCTCAATGTATTCGCCAACGCATCGTGTTATGCCGTTCTTCATCATGCATCCTTCATATTCATTGGTTCCTTCCTGAACTATCCATCCCCCAATGTTTTTCCCATCCATTTCTTGGTGCACGCCGTTCAATCGAAGCGAAAAATGAACGTGAGGTGCGCTGGGCTCTCGTCCGCTACAACCCCACTCGATCGATGTGAAACCAAGAATCCGCGTAGCGGTGACAATTTCGCCGTTTGTGACTTGAATGTTGGTTAAGTGATAATAATCTGTCCGCCACCCATCTCCGTGGTCAATTCGGACGAAGTTCGGACAGGGTAAGAAGGCAACGCCGTCTCTTGCTGCTCGAACTGTACCACTTTGACCTGGCGCAATGTTGAAATCCAACGATGACCAAGGACGGTTCCCGCTACCATCATTGCTATGAGGACCGCCAGTGAGTCTCCACGCTTCGCCTACTGACCACGGTAGCCCCAACAAGGGAGGATCATCTCCGAACAAATGGGAATCGCAGAGGTACCATTTCATTCTCTGGGTCAGAATCCCTTCAGGCAGGCTGCTTAGGCGCGTACGGAATCCGACTTCGTATTCAAGAACAACTTGCCATCTCCCCAGAAGCCTTTCTGCACAGAAGAGGTAGCTTTCGGGGTTTGAGTCTGTCCTGCGGCTACCGCCGATTCCTACAATTCCCCATGCGAATGGAGTCTTGATAAATGCAGCGGCGAGACCAACATCTTGAGTCGGGTCGAGTTCGCGGTCCTTCATAAGCGAGGTCTTGATACTATTGATAAGCTCCGAACGAACTCCAGGATCTGCCAGGTGATGTGAAAGATCGTTTCTCGGCGGGAATACCACTGGTTTTCCTCCTGGAATCTGTTGCCCGTGTAATATATGGAGTTGTGCCACACTGGGCATTTGCACTGTCAGAAGTGCAATTGATACTGCAAATACAAGTTTCATTCATTCCTCCTGTCCCGTTGTCAATAGAACTTTCTTGGTTCCTTATATGAAGTCATCTGACGAGCATAAGCCGTTTCGTCTGATGAAACTCTCCGGCATGCAGCCGATAGAAGTAAACGCCGCTCGCCGTTCGGTTCGCATTCCACGTAACCGATTTGTACCCCGCTTCTTCAACGCCATCGACAAGTGTTGCCACTTCTCGCCCTAAGACGTCATACACCTTCAGCGATACGTTTGCTCGGTTTGGCAGTTGGTATTGTATGGTTGTGCTCGGGTTGAACGGATTAGGGTAGTTTTGAAACAGCCCAAACTCTCTAGGGATCCCATCTGATATTGGCTCAACACTATTCGTCTGCGAGTATTTGATAGTGGCATAGTCGTACCCAGTTCCGCTTCCCGAGCTCCCCCCAGTTACATAGAAATTGCCTGAACCATCTAATGCTATAGCGTTAGCTCCATCA
>CAYHRX010000789.1:0-1580 GCA_964359075.1 uncultured Chitinophagales bacterium | reverse complement strand
CATCATCACTGACTAGGACGGTATAGAGCTTGCCCCGGCCTTTCCGTTCTGCGCCAACCCGTACTCTCGCTCCACTCAAATACGTCAGCAATGCGCTCCGAGGATTATTGAACAGGTCGATGGCGAGATCGATCCTACGCCGACGCAGCCGATAAGCAATACGCGGTTGTTCCATCACTGTAGGCAGAGAGAAATCAAATGGTATGATCTCGTTCAGATTTGGGTTGTGCTCAAGCAGCGAGACGGCATTCTTCTCGCCGAGGTATGCGATGTAAGCACTAGGATAAGCGTTCCGCACAGAGCGGATGATCGGCGTGGTGAGCACAACGTCGCCGATGAACTTCATGCGGGTGAGGAGGATGCGGGAGAATGTACGAGGAGCCGAGAGCACCGTCGATCTACAGAAACTCCAACGTGTTAGTCATCGTCGAGCGTGTGTGTGCCCTCAAGAATCTCAGAAGCTTGCGAAGCGTAATTGCCAGAGGCCTCTGTTTTGAAACAACGATGCCAGAATGTTCGAGCCCCTGCATTAGATAGATATTGTGAAGTAGAACGAAGTCCTTGACATTGCGGCCAGCCTCCTGGGCATGGATGGCGTCAAAACCTCTGGCACACGAAATGGTGGAAAGCTGAGCATGAACATCTTCATCGAGGAAGAGTCGTATGCTCATGCGACGCGCTTCTTCATGGTCGCAGGCTTGAGTGCCTTCCGCTTCCAGAATGCAATGTCATCGTTCTCCTTGATTTCGGCGTAGTGTACCTGCGCAGGCGTAAGATGCCGGAGAGTGAGCAGTATTTCGTCCACACTCATGCCCATCTGGTAGTACCCCGCAATGGTTCGAACAGTCACCCTGGTTCCCTTTATGACAGGAGCGCCACCCGCAATGTGCGGGTTAGAAAAAAAGTCGCGGGGCAACACGCCCATTCCTTGGCGTCTCCTTCTTTCCTTTCGCCGATATGCCCATGCCATGCACCTCCTTCAAACGTCATTTTCAGTCTGACGGAGAACTCTGTGTTCCCCTCTCTCACGCAATCAATCTACGGCTTGAAAAGAAGAATTCCAAACCTCTCCATCCACTCGCACCGCTCCACCCATTCGTTCACTTCGTTCACCGCCACTTCAGCGGAGAGATAGTTGAGAGAATTCCAGAACGCAATCTTCGCATCCTGGAATCTCTTGAGGTGGAAGAGATCGTACCCGATCATCCTCAGTCTAAGCGCTTCGAGCAACGAATCATGTCCGGCCAACCCCACTGAAGTGAGGACGTCCAGCGACTCCTGAAACCTGTTGAATCGCACGAGCACTCTTCCCTGAAGATACCGCACGAGCCAACTATCCGGGTTTCCTTTGCCCAGAAGACCGAGGAGTTGTGCGCGCACCGTGTCGTTCGCATCACTCATAAAGTAGAAGCGCAAGCCGTCGCTCTGCCTGGTGTCCTCGAGCGCAGCCAACCGCAGTGCGGCTGATTCGTTCAAACCAACCGAGAGATCGGCTAGCCTCACTCGAGTGTACAGCTCACGTGCTTTCGGCTTGTTGTCACGAGTCCAGTACGCATCCCCAATCGTAATGAAGAGCGGCA
>CAYHRX010000788.1:0-1581 GCA_964359075.1 uncultured Chitinophagales bacterium | reverse complement strand
AGTAGACACGGTCGAACCCATCGACAATAACTATGATTGGTCGCGGGCTTCACTCGAGTGGGTGCCATATCATCCCGATGTCGCAGATTATCAGGTGAGAGGGAATCTCAAAGGATGGGAGACTCGGTGCATCTACATGAAGCAAGTAACCATTGAACGAATGCTCGAGGCCTTCTCGAAAGCTTTTCGTGGGCAGGAGCAACTGATGACAATATGGTCTCACCTCCCTGAGACTGACTTTCCACATCAGATTTTAAGAGTGGATTCGGTCATCCACTTGGCGAACGAATACTTCCCCGAGGTCAGCTATGATTATACGACCGCAACAGAGGCGATGAAGAAATGGAGAAAACTTCAAGATGATGACTCGCCCAAGCTACGATGGAGTATACAAGATAACGTTGACAGTGTAAGCGTCATCGTCGAAACATCGGAGCCTCTCTGGCAGGCCGCTCCTGTGGTCTTCGCAAAGGATGTTAGGAACAGAGTCGTTAGACTCGTGCCGAAGTTCGTGACTCAGAGTACTTGGAGCGTGGCTTTTGATAAGCGAGTTACGCAGTACCAAACGTTTGGCATAGCCGGAACGGACACCGCTGGAAACGCGGCGGTGCAAGTTATCAACCTCGTACCAACCGGAATTGCGACGCGGGAGAAAGAGAAAGCGTACGACTTCACGCTTTGTCCCGCTTATCCGAATCCGCTTAACCCGAGTACAACGATCGAGTATTACATTCCAGTTCTGGCGCACGTTGAACTGAAGGTATTTGATGTGCTCGGAAGAGAGGTGGCGACGCTTGTCGACGACAGGAAGATGCCAGGTGCATACAAGGTGACGTGGGATGCTTCAGGGACTGCGAGCGGTGTTTATCTATACCGCTTAATCTCTGGTTCTTTCGCAGAAACGAGGATGATGATATTGGTGAAGTAACGGTGGTCTTGGAGCACAAACTAGAGGTTGTATTAACCTGGAGATTTCAACAACTCGGAGCGTGCCCAACATGAGCAAAGCATTTCAGACGTTTCTCCTGATCTTCCTCGTCTCTTCAATATCCAGTTGTGTGATAAAGAAGGACAAAGCGATGATCGACAACATTCTTCAAGAAGCCAAGGTGACACTAGCTCCGGACAGGCGTACGGTGGTCTTCGATGTGAAAGCGCGTCTCGACGGAGATGATCTCATACTTAATGGCGAAGTTCACAGCAGAGAACTCAGAGACCGCCTTGTGCAGTTCATCGGCAGCAAGTCGAACTACAAGATCGTCGATAGCCTGACCGTTTTGCCACATTCTTCACTTGGTGACAAAACGTATGCTGTGGTCAGTATCAGCGTGGCAAATCTCCGCACGAAACCAGATCACGCCGCCGAGATGGCAACCCAGGTGTTGCTTGGAACTCCGTTGAAGGTGCTAAAGAAACATCGGGGTTGGTACTATGTCCAAACACCGGAAGAGTACCTTGGATGGACTGATGACAAGATCATACTAATGAACGAGGATGACTTTGAACGGTGGTCGCAGCAACCCAAGGTTATTGTGACGGCAGAATATGGATTCACACACCAGTCGAAAGAAAAAGGTAGCA
>CAYHRX010000787.1:873-1584 GCA_964359075.1 uncultured Chitinophagales bacterium | reverse complement strand
TCCTCTTGATCACCCATAGTGTTCGTTCATCTCGCCCCGGCCTGCAGACGCACACGAGCGCACGGCTGCCGATATTATGGACGTGGGTGCCTTTGCGCTCGTGACAGGATACCACTCGCTACATACCACGCACAATCACGCAACGCCAATCTGCTGCATCAGACCTAGCGAGTCCCAAACTTCGAATGTGATACTTTACTGCGAAAACACAGCATGGATATGGAAATTTGCTAAATCATCGGACAGAATTATCCTAACAGCTGCTCTTAACGAGGCTTCTTGGGGACTCATGGAGCGCGACATCCTGCTCGTTTATCGTTTCGAGGATGCCAGGAACGATTCCTTGCCGATGACCTGCTGCAGGCGACAGAAGTGCCACTCCGGAGCCGCTGGCGTCCAGGTCCCGTTCTCGTAGTTGGTGCAACTGTCGGGCTTGGCGAGAGGATATTCTTCGAGCGGGTCGTCAATCAGGTTGTAGAACGTACAACTTGCCGTTTCCGCGTTCTCACTGCAGATGAGCTTGTATGTTGCGTTCCGTGCGCCGGCATGCTTGAGGTTATTCATTACGGGGTTTATGGTTTCCGTAAGCAGATAGCCTTTATTGGGATCGCGCAGGCCCTTGGCACCCTTGAAAAGAATTGGAGTGAGGGAGACGGAGTCGACGGCTACGGTACCGTCGCCGGTCTTGTTGGGAACGGTTTTGGGTACATC
>CAYHRX010000787.1:0-863 GCA_964359075.1 uncultured Chitinophagales bacterium | reverse complement strand
CGAGGCCTGCAAACTCTAGGATGGTGGAGAACAGATCCACACCATGGATCGGCTCGTCGCTTTTGGAACCGGCCTTGATGCGCGGTCCGCGGATCGCCATCGAGACGCGGGCGCCGCTTTCATAAGCCGTGCCCTTGCTGCGCCCCCGCCTGGTGATGTACATGTTGTCGATGAATTCGCGCTTGGCGCCGAACATCCATGTGCCGTTGTCACCGAGGTAGATGACATAGGTATTCGGATCCTGCTTGTCGACCACATCGAGCACCTTGCCGATGATGGTATCCATCGAGTTGGTCATCCCCCGCATGAGTGCCTCTGAGGAGCAGGAACCGACGATCGCCGAGCCGAACGTACCGCCACAGGCTTTCATCTCTTTGATTGATACTTCGTCCAGCGTGTCGATGTTCGGCACGACCATCGGATTCGGCAGCTGATTGCCCGTGATATGCGACAGGTTGAACGCCAACCAAACGAACCATGGCTTGTCGGGATTCTTCGATTTCTGCTCGGTGATCCATTTGATGGCATCGGCGGCGTTCACTACCGGCGCATAGGTGGTCGGTGCGACGCCGGGCAGGGATCTGACGGGCGCTTTTTCGGTACGCCACTGGTCGGGAGCGTCGGTGCTGTCCTGGATGTGATAGTCCCAATCCCAGTATGTGGCGACACCACCATGGAGATTGCCCAGGAAGAGATCGAAACCTGCCTCTTTGGCCTTCATGCCGGGGTATTGACCCAGGCCCGCCATGTGATACTTGCCGAACAGCGCAGTGCTGTAGCCGCCCTTTTCCTTCATGTCCCGGACGAAAGAGTGATGATTTTGGGACAGCCAGTTATTGTAATCCAGGACTCCCGTCTTGGCG
>CAYHRX010000786.1:0-1597 GCA_964359075.1 uncultured Chitinophagales bacterium | reverse complement strand
GCGTGCAATACAAGGACGACCTGACTTCGTCGAACTGGACCGACCTGCAGGCGATCGTGACAGCGAACAGCGACCAAGCCTCTGCGGTCGATCCGACGGCGGCCACCAGCAAGCGCTTTTACCGCGTGGTGCTGGGGCCGTGAGCGGAAAGATGCTGGCAGCCGGAAACTGGACGGCCTGCCAGAAGCCCGCGCTGAAAAACAGTTCATCACGGAGTCTGGCCCGCTCCTCAGCCCCTCGCACTCCGAAGCCGACTCTTGATCAGTCCCGTTCGTTTCGCGGGCCGCCCTTTTTCTTACTGACATGGGCCGTGAAACGCTTTAGACCACTGCCTGTCAAAACTCCGCAACCGAAGGGAACGCCGTGAATCAAACGACGCGCTATTTGCAGTCCATCGACCAGAAGAAGGGCATCGAAATCGGCACGCTGGTCAACTATCTCATCATCGACGCGATCAAGGCCAACGCGAGCGACATCCACATCGAGCCGTGGGAAAGCACGCTGGCGGTGCGCATCCGGCTCAGCGGCGTGTTGACGGAACTGGTGCACCTGCCGCTCGACTTGATGGAGAAAATCTCCGGCCGGCTCAAGGTCATGGCCGACCTCATCAGTTACCAGACCGACCTGCCCCAGGAAGGCCACGTGCCCGCCAACCCGGAGATCGGCGGCGTCGAGTTGCGCATCTCGGTCTTCCCGGTCGTGCGCGGCGAGAAGATCGTCGTCCGCATCTTCGATCCGAGCAACCGCAGCTTTGAACTCACCGGCCTGGGCTTTGAGGATGAAACCATCCAGACGCTGATCAAACTGCTCTCGCGGCCCAGCGGCTTGATCCTCCTCACCGGTAGTGATAAGCCAATAATCTTGGGGCCATTCCACTTCTCAATTTTCCAGTCGAAGACATTTGTATAGAACTTAATCGCGCGCCTAGGTTGATCCGCATGGATTTCGAAATGCGCCACACGAGGCATGTTCCGAATCCCTCCTTCCTGAATCGTCGTTAAAAAACCATCGGCTCTTCAAGGTCTCCCATACGGGCTCGTAGACCTGACCTTGAAGAAACCGAGCAAGTCAAAACCCTGTCGAGGTCGGGAGACGTCGACGAACAATTGGCGAATCTTATTTAGCCTTTCGTTCCATTCCACTCGAGAAAGCCATCTCCAAATCATAACGCGAGTAAACGCGAAAAGCGATGAGCGTTTCGGATCTTTCAATCCCCTTGACCTTACGTATGTTGTCCGTTACGACCTCAGCCAACTTTTCGTTCTCCTTCACCCGTATGACAGCAACCAGATCGTACCTGCCAGCGACGGAATATACCTCAGTGATGCCTTCCATATCAGCTAGTTTCTGCGCCACCGCATTTACCTCATCTCTTGCAACGCGAAGAAGAACGAGAGCCGTAGTCATATTGAGGACTCCTCTTTTCTTTCCTTTGGGTGGATTGTGTAGACTCAGTGTAGACTGGGGTTCATTCAACGCCAATATCTTCCTTCCAAACCTTCGGATTGACAGTGATGAAGTCTGCCAGCATTCTGATACAGTCTTCCGAGTGAAGGTCAATCACTTCAACACCGTTTTCCCTCAGCCATTCGATTCC
>CAYHRX010000785.1:0-1608 GCA_964359075.1 uncultured Chitinophagales bacterium | reverse complement strand
CAGGAAGCTCCTTGGCCGCTAAATTGGAATCAATCGTTGTGACAATCTCAAATTTCTTTTCAACGCCGTTGACCCTCACGGACAAAACAACCTTGCCGCCCTGTTGCTGCGTGTCAATGGAGGTGGTATTTCCGCCACTATCCTTGACCCTGACTCGAATCCGGTCCAAAGAAACGTCCAGATCGCCGTAAGACAGGGTCAATCCGTAGGATTCACCTTGGATCGCGATACTGGTGGGCGCGGCCGTTAACGTTTCAGGTACCAGGAGATCATCCTTCAATAAAGTCCTGATGTCCACACGCGAGACTGCGGTCCAATCCACGGATGCTAAATCCGATGTTCCAACCTGAAGCACTTTAAAAACGCGTACCTTATAAGGGTTCACACCGGTAGGATCCGGATCCACAATCGTGCTGTAATAGCGCTTGGGCGTGGCAATGAGTTGTGCGTTCGCGTCGTACCCAAAGTCCGCATACCGCTTGACCGGGGATACACTCACGAGTGGACCGCTCACTTGAAATTTAAAGCTATCCACACCTTTGGTCCGGGCCACTTCAAATGCAATCGTTTTCCCGTTCTCATCCTTCGTAACAATGGTTCCATTGTTGTAATCGAGATCAAAAGTGCGAACGGTATTGTTGTTGGCATCCAACCATTCGATGTCGGACGGGATATAACGTCCTTGGGTGGTCTTTTGGAATGAAACCACATTCTTCCCAATCTGCATCTGGATGGGCTCCCCGGAAGCAGTAAAACCAATGCGGATATCATGATTTCTCGGGGCCCCGCTTGTGGCAATCGGAATATCTCTAAACGTATCGGTGTCGCTCGTGTAAGTCACGCCATTCAGGACCATCTGATATTTCCCGTTGGAAAGCTTGCTCACCGTAAACCCGGTCTCAAGATCCATCGAATACGTGGCAAGAGGTGTCACCGGAGGCGCGGACTGTTCTAAGGCAAACCCCACACTTCCATCCGTGCTAATGCCCGCTTGATAAACCTTGCTGCTCCCATCCGCTTGAGGAATGCTGAGCCGCACGGCGCCTTGCGCATCAGTCGTGGTGAAATAGACGGTTAACTTGGGATCTGATTTGACTGCAACCGCCAGCTGCTGCATGGTCTGGCCTTTCCCTGCACCTGCAGGAATCACATAAAACTCAACACCGTCGCTGGCCTTCATCGCTTGCCAGTCACTCTGACTGACAGTATTTCCGGTAAACACCACAAGCTTGTCATTCGTCAACAAGGTCTTGAATCCCGCCAGCGTCCGGTCCGCCAATGCTGTAAGTTTTGCTTCATCAAAATCCAAATCTCCAATTTGAAGTAAATCGTAATACTTGCCCTCAATCGGTTCCGCCAGATAAAAACGCTTCAAGGTTCCAGCCGGTGAATAATAAAAATGTCCAAATTTTGAGGACTGAGGAATCTGAAAACTGGTTTCATCAAAAAATAACGAGAAGAGCGAGTACTTCATATAATTCATGAAATCAACAGAAGTTTTGTAGACATACAAACTTCTTTCCAAATCTTGGGAACCGGCTAACACAGGCCGAATTACTTCCCGGGTCTGGCGCGCATAATCCCAAACGCTCGTGGAGTTATAGCGGC
>CAYHRX010000784.1:0-1611 GCA_964359075.1 uncultured Chitinophagales bacterium | reverse complement strand
CTGCCCCATCTCCGTGCCGCCATGGTTGACGATCACTGTTCCGTCCGTGTAGACCTACACAAGGGAGCCAGCCTTATTCAAGAACGAAGTCGTAAAGGATATCCCGAACTTCACCGGCGTGATGGCAAGACCTTTCTTGTAGAACTCATTCTCCAAGTTGAACCTGTCGACCTCGTTCCGTCTCTTTTCGTACTCGGAGGATTTCATCAGCTGGTCATGGATCAGGAAAAGGCGATTGTTCTCGACCACCTCGCCGTAGTGCGTTGTGTTCCGGCGTGCGAGGCCGTAGAAGTTCCTGTAACGAATATCGGCCGCACCTCTCTTGAGGAAGCGCGCAACCCTATCGATCACCGTCTCCATCACTGCCATTCCCTGCGGTCCACCAAAGCCGCGGAATGCCGTATTGGATGGCAGGTTAGTCCTGTAGACTTTTCCAAGAACAGAACAATGGGGAATGTAGTAGGCATTATCAACATGCAGCATGGCTCGCTGGAGAATGGCAAACGAGAGATCGGTTGCACAGCCGCCATCGGCGTTCAGCTCGAACTTCGCCGCAAGCAGGTTCCCTTCCTCATCAAATCCAACTTCATACTTCGAGAGGAAGCGATGCCGCTTGCCGGTGATCTTCATGTCGTCATCACGGAAGAGCCTGATCTTCACGGGTCGCTTCGTGGCCCAACTCAGGAGTGCAGTCCAACATGCGGTGTGGTTGGCCTGTGTCTCCTTGCCGCCGAATGCGCCACCCATGCGTCTCACTTCCACCACGACTTCATGCTTGCCGATGCCGAGCAGCTCAGCGATGAGCGCTTGCGTCTCGGACGGATGCTGCGTGGAGCTGAAGACGTTCATCTCCTTCGCCTCACCGGGAATGCAGAGGCATACCTGTGACTCAAGGTACCAATGTTCCTGAGCGCCAGTTCTCAGCTCGCCCCGGATGACATGCGGCGACGACAACAGTCCCGCTTCAACCTCTCCCCGCTCGATCTTGAGTGGCGGCCCCAGGAGGTTGTTTCTTTCAATCGCTTTCTCCAACGTGAGAACTGCATCCAACGGCTCAAACTCCACCTTGATACGCTTCTCGGCTTCGAGACATTGCTCCTCGGTCTCCGCCGCTATCAGGAACAACGCCTGCCCAACACACACTACTTCCTTCTCGGCAAGGCAAGGTTCATCCTTCGCCACAGGACCCATCTGGTTGCGGCCGGGGATGTCCTTGTGGCAAAGCACCGCGTGTACACCCGGCACCTTTCTCGCCTCACTCAGATCGAACGACTTCATCCTCGCATGTGCGTGCGGACTGTACACAACACGTCCGACAAGAAGCTGGTCATTGACGAGGATATCGTCAACGTAGACGGCTTCGCCGGTGACGTGCTTGGATGCGGATTCGTGAGGAATGTTCATCATCATCAGTCGTGTGACTTAGGCTGCCGTTTTCACTTTCTTCAACCTGCGTACGTGCTGCGGCCTCCCTCTACGTTTGGAAGCATCAAGCACAGTAATACCGACGATCTCTTTGCCCCGATAGCGCAAGAGCATCCCATTCTCTTGCATCTTAGAGTTCGTTGCCTTCTGCGGCCTTTTGAAGCTCACATACAGTACATCAGCCTC
>CAYHRX010000783.1:1300-1626 GCA_964359075.1 uncultured Chitinophagales bacterium | reverse complement strand
CTAGTCGCATGCTACTGCCTCTCTGGACTGTCGTCGTTCTCGGTCTGGCGTTCTGGGCTCTCGCGGCCATTCTTGCGGTAGCCTGCTCGCGCGCTCTGCGATCCCGAATGGGATCGTATCTCTCCCGTCAGCCAATTGCTGTGATCGCCACAATGGGAGTCTTCTGTTTCTCCCTGGGTTGTCTCGTGGGGGTCACGTTGAACCTCGGCAACGATATCCCCGGTCTGCAACATGCATCCGGCATCGTGAGGGATTTCATCCTCGTCCTTGTTGGACTCATAACTGCCATCATTGCAATGCGAGTCGAGAGGGAATGGCGACGACGC
>CAYHRX010000783.1:0-1290 GCA_964359075.1 uncultured Chitinophagales bacterium | reverse complement strand
GCATTTCCAGCCCAGGGCACAATCCGCAGTGCGCGTCCTTGCACTTGCATATCGGGTTGAGGGTGCATTCCACGATATTCGGCAGCCTGCGGCGGCACACAAGAGAACGATCATCAAAGAAGGGCTCGATCCTTTCCATGATCTCTGGAACGATCCGGTTAGGAAGGAAGCATACTGGCAAGCCCTCGGTGAGGAACTCTCCGCCCGTGTGGAAGGGCACTCCCAGCTGTGGAATGCCTTTCCCGAGGAGATTGCCCTGGCTCGCGCCTCTCTGGGACCCGCGGTCGCAACCTCACTGCGTCGCATCCACAATCGGATGATTCGCTATCGCGAGAGGGCCGCTGCGCTCAAGAGCGATGAGCCATTCCGTGGCTTCGTGGTTGACAAATACGGTGAGCCATACTTCACGGGCGTAGGTCGAAGAGTGAAGGACGCTTTTATGGCCGAGCTATCTTCCGAAATCCAAGCGCTCGAACGGCTGTTGCGCGACTTTCGCTAGGCTCTGACGGAGTTTCTTGCAGTCGCTGCCTCTTCCTCGATCCCACGCTGGATAGCAGCGCTTAGCGGACTCATCTCGTGGACGAACTCAAGCATGACGCTCAGGCCAATCGCGTTCTCCATGTTTGGCGCTAGTCCAAAGAGGCAAGTCGTCAACTGACACAAGGACAGTCCGGTGTTCTTCAGAGGGTCAGCCAGTCCGTAGTTCGTCGCGCCAGCCAATAGTATGCGGTCCTGCGATTCCTCAGTCAGGCCCATCCGGTAGAAGCCTCTTGCGCCAGGATGCACGGCATTCGATGCAAGCCGGTAGTACGGGTGGAAGTGGGGTAGTCCGACCAAGGCCTCGAGGCTTCTGAAGTCTCTGCACTTCAGCACCGATAGCGGCACCCAGTTATAGTCCTTGCTTCGCTTGCCGAAGCCGTCCCCGTATTTCTTGTCCAGGGCATCTGCCTTGTCTTTCAACTTGGCCAACATGCGCCGGTCCAGCGCCCTGTACCCGAGTTTCTTGTGGTGTGCCTGGAAGTCCAGCGCCTCTCCATACCGCTTCACCGTTCCATGGGCTAAGTAACGTTGTGAAAGCTCGCCATCGTGGTCACGCAACAACTGGGCTATCGTGGCTATCTCATGCAGGCTCCGCCATCTCGCATTGGCGCCGTCCGCGTACCCACTTCGCAGCAGGCTGAGGACCTCGTTCGAGATCTGAAGCCCCCGTGCATGCAGTCTGATCAGCGCAAAGCGCTTATATCGCTCCTGGCCAGTCGTCTTGGCAGAGAGGGTTTGCACTCTTTGCCC
>CAYHRX010000782.1:0-1628 GCA_964359075.1 uncultured Chitinophagales bacterium | reverse complement strand
AGAGACCGCTGTCGTCTCCCTGCGCAATCGAAGGCGCAGCGGACAGCAAGGCAACGATGGAAACACAAAGGTAGCGGGCGATGGCTGAGGACATGGTAACTGTCTTCATGGCGTTCCTTTGAATTGTGAGTTGATAGAGTTGGTTGGCTAGTCCGGCAAGTACGTCGTTACTGCATATACAGCACCAAATACGAAAAAATGGAGAAGAGAGTCAAGGGTTTTGTGAAAAGCTGGGTGTTGGGCCGGACCATTTCCTGCGAGGTCACGGGGTCCCCCAACCCGCTGTGATGTTACACTCACCTAAAGAACGTAGGGACATGGCAGGCCATGTCCCTACGAGTCGGATCAACGAACCAGATCTCGTTATTTCACAAGCGTCATCTTCTGACTCAAGACATGCCCGGCAACTTTGAGCGTGTATACATATGTGCCGGATGAGAGATTCTTGGCGTCAAATACGACCGCATGTTCTCCGTCTGAGACGCGGTCGTTCACGAGCGTGGCGACCCGTCGTCCTGCAATATCGAACACTTCGAGAAGAACCGTCTCCGACCTCGACAGCCTGAATTTGATCGTTGTGTTCGGGTTGAACGGATTGGGATAGTTCTGCTCGAGGCGATACGTTGCCGCTACGTTCCCGTCAGATGAGATTTCAACACTGGAGATCACATCGTTCTCAAGAATGACGACTTTCGTGGCGCCTGTTCCTGCATTACCACCCCGCTGATTCGCAATAAGAAGCTCCTTCTTTCCATCTCCATCCATATCGGTGCCGCCGATGCTCATTGATCTTGCCCAAACATCTCCAACGAATGTGACCCAGCGGAGCTGTGTGCCACCTGTTGTATCTTTGTAGACAATCGTCCAGTCGTAGCTTGCGGAGTCGGTGATCGAGCCTGTTCCCCTGTACTCTGCCCGCCACGTTTGCCCGCCATTGTTCATGAAGATATCCGTCCTGTTGTCGCCGTCAACGTCGCCGCTAGTCAACCCGCGAAACTCATTGATTGTTGTGCCCGCCCTGTTTGAGATTCGCCCGATGCGGTACACTTTCGTGGAGTCATACGTGGTCAAGTCCGTAACGCCGCTGATGACGTACAGATCAGTCGGGGTCGCGCCACGACCGAAGAGGAGCTCGTTCGTTCCGTTGCGATCGAGGTCCGCTTGCGTGAGTGAAAAAGTCGTCCGGAGAAACGTTGAGCCTGGAGAAGCATTCCACTCATAGCGAGTGTACGTGTTTGGGGCAGTCGCTTCGTAGAAAAGAATTTTACTAGTATTGCTGTATGCAAAACAGAATTCTTTTCTCCCGTCGTTGTCAAGGTCAGTCACGCGGGCGGTGCCGAAGATTGTCCCGGTTGCGGTGGCTGTATCATAGACTTCCCGCGCCCAATTCGTCAAGGAGCCTGCAAAGTTCCCCACAACGGATGTGATGATAATTCCCTTGGCCGTGCCACTAAAGGATCTGAAGCCAATGCCAAGTTCCTCTCTCCCATCGCCGTCAACATCGCCGGACGCGATTGCCGATGGACGCGTATCGCTGTTGACCGGAGCACTGAAGTTCCACATCGCGACCGGTGCTGTCGGGAGAGGTCCTGTGCCAAATTCAAAGACCAGAAGTCTGTGAGGATTCG
>CAYHRX010000781.1:0-1629 GCA_964359075.1 uncultured Chitinophagales bacterium | reverse complement strand
CTGGTTGGAATGACACTCTTTTCCCGAAGGCGGGACAAGAGCGCCGAGGATAGTCCGATCAAGCGCAATGCTCCGCAACACCGCTGCCTCTGCATCATGGGAGCGGCGGTTTGCGGGGCGAGGCTTGCGTGAATTCGTGCATGGGAAGAAGAAATGACGAACAAGCGGATTCGAGAGGCAAGACATGTGGTGTAAGACGACAAGGAACGAAACAGACAACGCGGCGATGACTGACCCGGCCATCCAGCGCGCAACAGTACAAAGGGCTGATAGGAGTCAACTATGACTACAGAACCAAGGAGTGAAGAAGTGTCGAAGGCAGTTCAGGACGCTCTATTGAACCTCGTCCCGACGCGGCGTCGATTGACAAAGCGATTCTACGAGCAACTCGTTCCTGGAACGTGTCTCGTCGGCAATAGCCTCGACCCAAGAACGTTACACCCCATCTTCAGCGAGTGCGTTTCCGCTGATCGTGAAGGCCAGTGGGCGAGGATTCAGAAAGCGGGAGCGGACCAACGCATCTGCTCCGTCTTTGCCAACGCAGAGGCAGCCGAAAGATATCTGGCCTTTGAGATGGCTGCGTTTATGCGAAATCAAGAAGGAGCATCCTGTTTTCAAACACCGTCATCAACATCGAAGTCCCCTGTGATGGCGGCAACAACAACGGGGCAAGAAAGGTAGGTCGGTATGGCTACACAAAAGAGTCGGGAGCAGAGGTTGCGGCGGATGGCAAACCGAGTGGGTTATCGACTGAGCAGACTGCGCGGAAGATGGGCCAATTGGTGCGGCCCGAACTACATAATCTGCGATAGCTACTGCAATACGGTGAAGCTGTATTCGGAGTCGCCGGGTACATACAGCACTTCCCTCGATGATGTGGAAGCGTTTCTTATGAGCAGAATCATCGCTGCGGGTTCTGATGCCCTGTCAGTTGGCCCGTCCAAGAAGGAGGCCTCTCTATGATCCCATGTGATTTCACAATTGTCGTCCGTGCTACGGCAGAGGACCGCGCAAGGGCGGCAGCATTGCTGCGTACATTGCCGCAAACGCCCGCCGACTACTTTACTTTCGTGAAGTTCGACTCGCTTCTCACCGATGTACAAGCAACCCAAGAGAATACCAGACAGACTTGGTGTTGGCTCTACGATAACGTGCCCTTCATCAATGAGGTCTGCGACGAACTGGTGGTTCGCGCATGGATGAGGAATGCGCCTCCCTTCCTTCTCATGATGGAGTTGCTTCGACGCTTTCCTGCGCTGACGTTCGATTGCTTTAGCGTGACCGACCAAGAGGAACACGAACATTGGCGGGTGGGGTCTGGGGTCGAAAAACAATGCGAACTGATCGAAGAAGTGATCATCAACCTCCACACCGATGAGTGTTCACGACATTATCTGAAGGATGGAGAAGTCACTTCTTACGGTCGCTTTAGCAACACCCAGAAAGAAAGAAGAAGCTGATTTATGGCATACCTATTATCAACAGGCATGAGAGGCCCGTTCAACCCAACATCATCATCAACACTGGGAGGTTCGACGATGAGCAAGCGATGGAGTAATCAAAATGAAAATAGCAATGGAAGGGGGCGCACTATCGACGGATAAGAGCGCGGTAGTCGGGAACGGTGCG
>CAYHRX010000780.1:0-1633 GCA_964359075.1 uncultured Chitinophagales bacterium | reverse complement strand
ATAATGTAACTATATCTCGAACAACTTTCCATTATTTATGCAAACGTCAATAATAGCTACGATAGCCTCGGCGATGCCTACCTCGCCAAAGGAGATCATGACGCGGCAATAGCACAGTATAAGAAAGCCCTCAGTGTCAACCCGAAGTTCTCGGCATCGATATACAACCTTGCCTCTTGCTACGACAAGAAGAGTCTCAAGAGTGAAGCACTCCAACTCTATCGTCAATACCTGAACGTAGAGCCAAAAGGAGCTTACGCCGAAAAAGCCGAAGACAGGATTGACGAATTGTCAAAGGACTAACTTTCTTCACTCCTACCTCTTTCCTTTCGCAGTGCCACTCTGTATATTGCACCAGTCCACGGTTCTTTTTTGAGTTCCTGAGCCTCATCGATGCAACGGTCGACCGTACGCGGCGCGCTGTACCTCTTCATTGATATACTACCCGCCGCATGTTTGTATCACTACCCTTGTCTTCAGCAAAGGGAGCGTCCACGTATCTCGTTCGATCATATGCCTCACCGGACTACTTCTTCAACATATGCCGGTTCGTCATCGCTTGCTGCGGGCTCTTGGTTGCGACGCAGCTTCTGGGCTTTCGTGCTTGCCCAATCCCTTGCCTCCGTCGTTGTTGCTCGAGACGATGAGCTACGCTTCAGTCGCATCTCTCTCGAGCAGGGGTTGTCACAGGCATCTGTGCTGAGCATTGTGCAGGACTCCCGTGGGTTCATGTGGTTCACCACGATGGACGGCCTCAATAGATATGACGGGTACACCTTTACCGTGTACCGGCCAGACCCAGCCGACTCGAACTCCATCGCCGACCTTGGCATCCGGCGTGTCTTTGGCGACCGCCACGGAGAGCTCTGGGTCGTGACGATGAGCGGCAAGCTTGATCGCTACGACCCGGAACGCGACGCTTTCATCCATACCCAAATTGAATCACCCGCTGCCACGGACCCACGCGCAACGAGAGTGCTTGCAGTCGTTGAGGATACATCCGGATGTCTGTGGGCAGGGACAGGACCTGGAAGGCTCTTCCGTTTTGATCGAGAAAAAGAGCGCTTTGTTCAGGAGCAGTTCCGTCCTGAGGACGAACGGGGTCTCCGTGACGTTCACCTGCAGTGTATGTATGCAGATAAGATGGGAGCGATCTGGATGGGAACGTGGGAGGGGCTTTTCAAGTACGATTGCGCGACGAAGCAACTCATTCGGTACAAACACTCGCCTCGTGACCCTCATTCGATTGGAGGCAACATGGTGTTTGGCATGACCGAGGATTCGGGAGGGAACCTCTGGGTTGCGACTGCAGATGGCGGGGTGAGTGTTCTCAACAGAACCACCGGGCTGTTCACTGTCTATCGTCATAGCGATCGTGAGCCGACAGGTCTGGGAAGTAGCCGGACAATGTGTGTGCTGTCGGACAGCCGTTCCAACATCTGGGTCGGGACCATAGATGCCGGGTTGGCGTTGTTCCAGCCTCACACGAATACGTTCCATCATTATCGACACGATCCCTCGAAGTCCTGGTCACTGGGGAATGGGGCAGTGCTGTCCGCCTACGAAGACCGGAGTGGCGGGATCTGGTTCGGAACGTCTGGCGGCGGTATCAGTCGGCTGGATCCGCGACGCC
>CAYHRX010000779.1:0-1639 GCA_964359075.1 uncultured Chitinophagales bacterium | reverse complement strand
TTTCGGTCTTGTATGCCAAACTGTGCGCGAGGAAATTTTTGTCATCTCGCTTGGGATAATCTGTGCGCTGATGGGAGCCGCGAGACTCGGTCCGCTTCAAGGCCGATTGGATAATCGCCTCTGCCACATCTAACATATAAGAGAGCTCGATGGCACCGATAAGTTCAGTGTTAAAGGTGAAGCTGTCATCATCCAGCGATGCATGGCGAAATCGCTCTCGAAGGTTCTGTATGATTTCCTGAGATTTCTTCAATGAGCTTTCACTGCGATAGATACCTGCGCTTTCTTCCATCGCTTGGTGCATTTCTGTTCTTAGGGTGGCAAGACGTTCATGTCTGCCCTTTGGATTGTTGCTTTTGAAAAAGTCGTCCTCAATTCGTCTTGCCTCGTCTGCTGTCTGAGCCACAATGGCAGAACTGAATTCTTTCTGCTCGGATGCAAATTCAGCAGCCGCTTTTCCAGCTCTTGCCCCAAACACCAAGCACTCTGTCAAAGAATTTGAACCGAGTCGGTTCGCACCGTTGATGCTGACACATGCAGCCTCTCCCGCCGCGAACAGACCGGGCAAAGGTGTGGCTCCCCGACTATCAGTATGAACGCCACCCATCATGTAATGCACGACTGGTCGCACGGGTATCATCTCTTTTACCGGATCGATGTTTTCATATTTCAAGCAGAGCTCACGAACGAAGGGAAGTTCTGTATTGATTACTTCCTCGCCCAAATGTCGAAGATCAAGATGAACGTAATGACCGTAGGGCCCGACGAGCGTTCGTCCCTTTTCCATCTCTTTAACAAAGACCTGGCAGAGACGGTCACGAGGTCCCAACTCCATTGAACGCAACACTGGTTTCGGCTCCGGTTTGCCAAGGTCGTAATCCTGCAAGTAGCGATAACCATCCTTGTTTAGTAACCACCCTCCTTCCGCGCGCGCAGCCTCAGTGATAAGGATTCCTGTAAAAGGAAGTCCCGTCGGGTGGTATTGAACGAATTCCATATCTTTCAGCGGAACGCCCGCCCGATAAGCGAGCGCCATCCCATCACCCGTCTTGATGCTCGCATTGGTCGTAAATGGGAAAACTCTCCCGGATCCTCCAGTACAAATGATGACGGATTTCGCGGCAATGGCCTCGATCTTTCCCGTCGCGAGCTCAATGGCGACCACTCCTTGACATCGTCCATCACCCACGAGCAGTTTTGTTACAAACCATTCATCATACCGATGAATCTGATCATACTTCAGCGAGGTCTGGAACAGCGTATGGAGCATGTGGAATCCCGTCTTGTCAGCCGCGTACCAGGTACGCTCGATCTTCATACCGCCAAAAGGACGCACGGCGATCCGTCCGTCTTCCTGCCGACTCCAGGGGCAACCCCAGTGCTCAAGCTGCAGCAATTCCGTGGGCGCCTCTTTGACAAAAGCCTCGACAGCATCTTGGTCGCACAGCCAATCGCCTCCTGAGATCGTGTCATAGGCATGGAGGTCAAAGCTATCATTCGATTTGATGACCGCTGCAGCTCCACCCTCAGCGGAGACAGTATGGCTCCGCATTGGATACACCTTTGAGATGATCCCAACACGGAGTTCTGGATTCGTTTCCACAGCGGCTATTGCAGCGCGGAGGCCAGCACCACCACC
>CAYHRX010000778.1:0-1640 GCA_964359075.1 uncultured Chitinophagales bacterium | reverse complement strand
AAACGGCACCTCGATTTCTTCCACCAACTGCGTTCCGCGTTGATCGAACAAAGCTGGTCTGCCCCCTGAAAAGTGGTCCTCCCTGAAGTATGGCTTATGGCCTGATGGAGGACTGAGGAATGCCGAGGAAGAGACACAAGGCGGAAGAGATAGTCGCGAAGCTGCGACAGGTTGAGGTGTTGATTGGACAAGGCCAGTCGGTGGCCGAGGCGATCCGATCGATAGGGGTGACGGAAGTTACATATTATCGGTGGCGGTCAGAATACGGTGGGCTCAAGGGCGACCAAGTGAAGCGGCTGAAGGAGCTGGAAGCTGAGAACACCCGGCTTCGGCGTGCGGTCTCAGATCTGACGCTTGAGAAGCTGATCCTGAAAGCGGCTGCCTCGGGAAACTTCTAAGCCCCGCGCGTCGCCGTGCTTGCGTGGAGCATGTAGTTGTTGAACACGGCATCTCCGAGCGATTTGCCTGCCGGGTTCTTGGCCAGCATCGCTCTACGCAACGCAAGATCGCAAAGACGACGGATGATGAGGCAGCGCTGACTGCCGACATTATCGCGCTCGCTATCCAGTACGGACGTTACGGTTATCGCCGCATCACGGCGCTGTTGCGGAATGCCGGCTGGGTGGTGAACGTCAAGCGTGTCGAGCGGATCTGGCGACGTGAGGGGCTGAAGGTTCCAGCGAAACAACCAAAACGCGGGCGTCTGTGGCTCAACGACGGATCGTGCGTTCGTCTACGGCCGGAGTACTCGAACCACGTCTGGTCGTACGACTTCGTTGAGGATCGTACCCACAATGGAAAGAAGTACCGCATGCTCAACGTGATCGACGAGTTCACACGTGAATGCATTACGATCCGGATCGCTCGTCAGTTGAAGTCAACTGACGTCATTGACGTTCTCTCGGACCTCTTCATCTTGCGCGGTATCCCTGGCTACATCCGTTCAGACAACGGCCCGGAGTTCGTCGCTAAGGCTGTGCGTGACTGGATAACGGCGGTCGGCGCCAAGACCGCCTACATCATGCCGGGCAGCCCGTGGGAGAACGGATACTGCGAGAGCTTCAACTCGAAGCTGCGTGATGAGTTGCTCAACGGGGAAATCTTCTACACGCTGGAAGAAGCCAAGGTGATCATCGAGCGTTGGAGGCGGCACTACAACACGGTTCGACCGCACTCATCGCTCGGCTACAAACCGCCGGCCCCAGAGGCTCTACAATGGCCGGCTTCGCAACCCGGACCAGCTTCGCCGGCCACCCCAGCCGTAGCGCCACGGCTGGTCATGCACTAACATTCAACATGGGCCCCCTAATGGGGGCCGGCCAAGGCCAGTGACTCTGCCCGATTCAGGGGTCGATGATAATTTACGCACCCGACTCAAGCAGACTTGGGATGACGAAGCGGTAGTGGAATTGACGGCTTTGATTGCGTTCCAGAATCTATCATCAAAATTTAATGCAGCACTTGATGTACCTCCTCAAGGATTCTGCCAACTGCCGACATAGCCATTTCGACGGAGCGAATACGATGATCGATCAGTCCTTGATTACTTGCCCACATTGCGGCACAGCGAAGCTGGAACGAATGCCAACGGATGCCTATCAGTTTTTCTACGACTGCACTGGATGCGGGGCACCACTAAA
>CAYHRX010000777.1:0-1645 GCA_964359075.1 uncultured Chitinophagales bacterium | reverse complement strand
GGCGCACCTCGCTCCGAACGTGGACATCGTTGTGACCAGCCCGCTGGTGCGGGCGGTGCAGACGGGAGAGATTGTTGGGAGGGAGATCAGCGATCATCCTATCATGCACGTCTCGGAACATCTCGCGCCCGGGTTCAGCTACGGTGCGCTGTTCCGTGAGCTGCTGGCACTGAGTGCAGGCTCGAATATCGTTGCCGTGGGACACCAGCCCGACATGTCCAGCTTCATCTCGCACCTCATCTCGGGAAGTCAGGAGGCCGCAGTTGCCATGAGTGCCGGCGCAATTGCCAAGCTTGTGCTCGAAGGCTCTCGTCCCCAGGCGTACCTGGGCTGGCTGCTCACGCCCGATGCCGTGAAAAGTTTGTATGCAGGATTGTAAGGAGGCATTATGAACCTGTTGACAGTTACAATCGAGAAGCCGGCCGATATGAACTTCATCCTTGGCCATGCGCATTTCATCAAGACTGTGGAAGACCTGTACGAAGCGATTGTGCAGACTGTTCCGCAGATGAAGTTCGGCGCTGCGTTCTGTGAAGCGTCGGGTCCGGCGCTCGTCCGCTATGTCGGCAACGAGCAGACGTTGATAGAGCTTGCGCAGAAAAATGCAATGGCGCTTGGGGCGGGACACACGTTTATCATCTTCATGGAGAACGGCTTCCCGGTCAACATCCTCAACACCATCAAGAACGTGCCGGAAGTCTGCCGCGTCTACTGCGCCACCGCAAACCCGACGGAGGTGATCATCGCAGAGACAGAGCAGGGACGAGCAATCCTGGGCGTCGTTGACGGTGTGAAGACGAAGGGGATTGAAACCGGGATTGACATCGCGACCCGGAAAGAATTCTTGAGGAAGATCGGGTACAAGCTCTAGAGACGCGGTCGAAAACTCGGCAAAAAGAATCTAACCGCAGAGGGCGCAGAGAACGCGGAGGAAATAATTTGAAATTGAAAAACATGAAAGATTTTTTTTCTCTGCGATCTCAGCGTTCTCTGTGGTTGGACTTTTCGACTGCGCTTCTAGTAATTCTGAGTCCGCGCTTCGGCGGGACAAGTGCCGAAGGCATCCCTTCGGGAGAATCTGAATTCACACTGATAACCCTGACATGACAAACTTCCCGTTCACCCGTCGCTCCTTCATCCGCACATTCGCCGGAGGTGCGCTTGGTGGCGCGCTGCTCTATGCGTTTCCAGAGGATGCCCGTGCGAAGTACATCATCTCGAATGAGGAAGGGGTTCCGGAAGACGATGAGCACTTCTGGAGCGTCGTGCGCGACCAGTTCCCGCTGAAGAAGGAGCCGCTCTTCCTCAACAACGGCACCATGGGTCCTTCGCCGTACGTCGTCATTGACGCGATCAAGTCGGAGATGGAAGACGTGGACCGCAATGCCCGCTACGGTGGTTGGGATGATGTGCGTCCAAAGATTGCCAAGTTTATCAACTCCCATAATGACGAAATCTCTCTGACGCACAACGTCACCGAGGGCATCAATGTCATCGCATGCGGACTGCCGCTGAAGCGTGGTGACGAAGTGATACTCACAAACCACGAGCATGCAGGCAACGCCGTACCCTGGCTCGCCCGTGCACGTCGAGATGGCATCGTCATCAAGCCGCTGATCCTTGCTCGTACGGCGGATGAAATCCT
>CAYHRX010000776.1:0-1647 GCA_964359075.1 uncultured Chitinophagales bacterium | reverse complement strand
GATCGGGCAATTCGAGAAGCCCCGCAAAACCGAACCCGCACGACCCCGCGCAGCCCCCGCAACGCACCAGAGCACGTTCAACCTGCACGGACTGCAGCCTGTGCGCACGAACGGCAGCGCGCCCTGGTCGTCCACCTCATAGGTATTCCCGACAACCGCCGCTTCCAGTGCATTTCGGCACATGATGCGCTGAAGCCCAAGACCATGATTCAACGGGTAAGGCGGCCAAATCTCATTCCAGGTCTGACCACCATTTGTTGTTCGTAATGTGAGTGGACTTGTCACTCCCCATGCTACATCAGAGCCTGCACACTGGATGGAAAGTATGCTGCCAAATGAAGTAACCTGTGAGGTTGACCATCTTGCACCGCCGTCAGTAGTCCGTGCAATCTGGCCATTGCCACCTGATGCAAAGCCGAGAGTGTCGTTTGCGAAGGCAAGGTCGTAGTAGACTGATCCGGGAAGGACACTAAGGCTATCCCAGATCAATCCTCCATCAGTTGTCCGTAGCACGACATAGGGTTGGTAGGTCATGACCCAGCCTCGCTCGCGACTGACGAAAGATGTCTTCAAGAATAGCCTATTGAATCTAGTATGAACATACTGCCAATATGCTCCTCCATTCGTTGTCCGCATGACCGTACCACCATGTCCAACAGCCCAGCCGTGGGATGAGTCAACGAAACACATGTCGTACAAACTGTTGCCTTGCGGCAGAGGATTCTGCCACTGCCATTGATTCTGGCCCAAGGCCGGGCGAACGACGACACAAGAGATCTGAAAGAGCAGAGTCAAGGACTTCCTAATACTCATGACTGACTCCATCTGTTGAAGTGTGCCCCTAACCTGTAATTAGTCCGGAGGCAACCAAGCTATCGCCAGCGGCCTGCTTCTGAAACCAGATCATCTCCGCTTCTCTGCGCCCGCTGTTCTTGAGCGGGATTGCAAAGGTTAGGGCGGCAGCAGATACAGAGCTATGTCTTCATCAACGATAGACGGGAGCTGAAAACACTCCATTGCTCAGCCTTCGAATGATTTGGGGATCACCCGGACGTATGTGTAGTCGCGCCGTGAATTCAAATCTTCCTGCACACCGACGTGTTCCTTCGTTATACTGATCGATGGCGATGGTTCCAAGTGATAAGGAATCTGTTCTAAGTGTGAGTCCGACATCTCCCAGCCATTGTGTGTATGTCCCCTTGTTAGGAGCGATGGTGTATGTCCCTGTTCCTCGGAAACTATCCACGTCGACAGTTATCCACCCACCGGAAATGCGTGAGTGCAATTTGAACGCAGACTCTGTCAGCTTGCTCACGTACGCTGATGGAAATGCTGCAACCCTTGGATTCTGTACACCTGCGCTATCAATATTTACGGTGAGGATTGATTGAATAGGATTGGTAATAGCGGAACCTATCTGGGTCCGGTGGTAAGTGGTGGACGCGTACCTCCCGGTCAAGATCAGCAGATCCGGTCCAACGGTGTACTGCATCGTGTCGACAAGAATTCCAGGTGCAGCAACGTATTGCAAAATCATAACACCATTGTTTGCACGTACAAGCTTTTTCGGAAAAGCCTCTTCGATCACGGCAACCCTGCCCGGTAAATTAGAAAAGGTCTCGCTATCATGGTGGTGCAGTTGAACTG
>CAYHRX010000775.1:0-1650 GCA_964359075.1 uncultured Chitinophagales bacterium | reverse complement strand
TGAAACCCATTACACGAACCGCAACGGAGCGAACGGGCTATGGCAATTTACACATCCCTTTGCAATGAACAATGCGAACTTTCCGAAAACTGCTGAAGGCTTGAAGAATATAGGCGCGGTGCAAACCGTATTCTCTGCGCTGGCTCCGGTCGGAGATGTATCCGGCGTCGGGGTCCGTCCCAATCCGTACAAACGCGGGGCGCTGCATGATAATTTTGCAAATGTCTACGATCACAAACTGCTCTTCTATAATCTTCCTCCACAAGCAAAGATCACGATTCTTGATGTGTCGGGCCAGTTGATCAATGTGATCAACTTTAGCTCTTCCGATCCGAACAAGGGAAGTATATTTTGGGATATGTTCACAAAGGATGGTATCGAAGTGGCGAGTGGAGTGTATATCTACATAGTGGAGTCGCCGACCGGACAGAAGGTTGGACATTTTTCAATCTTACGATAACCTTACATCATAAACGAGGTTAGACCAATGAAAATAACAAAAGTACTTCTCGTCTGGCTGCTCCTCCTCTGTTGTGCTGTAGAGTTTGCGAGTGGTCAGTCACGTAAGGCCGGTATTAATGCGGCCGCATTTCTGAAGGTCGGCGTTGGTGCGCGCAGCATTGGCATGGGGTCGGCCGTAACATCGCTCTCAGAGGATGTCACGAATATGTATTGGAATCCTGCCGGCATTGCCCTGAATAACGACCGAATGCAAGTCGCTTTCAGCTATAATGCTTGGATTGCAAGCATAAAACAAAATGCAGTGGCAGCATCGTACAATATAGAAAATGTTGGGACATTTGGAATCGGCGTAGTGACCTTTGGCATTTCCGGTATCCCTGCAGATCGTGATATCTATCCAAATAATCCTATTCTGCAGGCGCAGCAGCAGGACTTTGCATCGGGTGACACGTATGATTATATGGATCTCGTTGCACAGGCAACGTATGCTCGTTACGTGACTGATAAGCTTTCGTTAGGTGTAACCTTCAAGTTCATTAACGAAAAAATCGACGATAGGAATGCATCAACTATCGCATTCGACTTCGGCTCATTGTATCATATTGGAATCCTCAACTGGAATATCGGTGCACGCATCAATAATCTCGGTGGTGATATCAAGTTCTATGACTATGCTTACCCCATTCCGCTGACGTTTAGCATTGGCACATCGATGACGCCGATCTCTGTTGATAACCATTCGGTTCTGGTTGCGTTGGATGCAGTCAAACCTCAAGATGGTCAGCAGTACTTCTTCTCAGGCTTGGAGTACAATTTCGATCAGATGGTCTTCCTCCGGGCAGGCTGGAAGTACAACTACAGCTACTTCGGTCTCACCGGAAATGGTATCGATGAAGGTTCATCGGTGCGATCATCGCTGCAAACCAGCCTCGAAAAGGGTTCGATGGGTGCCGGTGTTCGACTTGTCCAGGGAGAATACACCTTCAGAGTTGATTACTCGTACACGGTGTTCCAAACGCTCGACAGCGTGCATCGGTTGTCGTTGCATATGTCCATGAAATAAGAACCAACGGACGTTTCCCCCCTTCAAAATAGTCAGGGTGGCAATTCGTGCCCTGACTATTTTGTTGTGTGCCGTGCAGTAACATCAACTTAGAGGTTAAAGTCCTCTCATACTCGAACGCAAGC
>CAYHRX010000774.1:0-1653 GCA_964359075.1 uncultured Chitinophagales bacterium | reverse complement strand
CGCAGCCCGTTTGCAGGACTGGAGCTGTTCAGAGCCGTTCTGACGGGACCGCAGGAGTTGTCCTTCGCAGACATGTCGAAGGATGTCACACGGCGGCTCTGGGAGCGGTGCGGCGGCACTACCGCGCTGGTGTACAGTAACTACTGGAAGCGACTCATCCGACCGATGAGCTTCATCGGCACGCGATTGCAAAAGCGCAAGAACCTCACGCCATTCATCAAGGCGTCGATGCCTCTGTTCCGCCTCTCCGATGCGGCACTTGCCCTGTTGCCGATGAACCCTTTCCACAAGAAGGTACCCTCCACCACCGGCGAGGATTTGAGCGTGGAGATGCTGCTTGAGTGCATCGACCGGTTCAGCAAGAACCGAATGCTCCGACCAAGCTATGATACAGCATCATTGAAGTGGCTGATTGATGTACTCACGCGTGAGCAACGGTGGGGTTCATTGCAGAAAATGGCTGTGAGAAATAGCCGGGGCGATGTTCTTGGTTGGTACATCTATCATCTCAACACATCAGGCGCGAGCGAGGTGCTGCAGGTCGGGGCAAATGACAACACTCTCAGCGACGTGCTCGATCACCTTTTCTACGATGCCTGGACCAAAGGCGCCATCGAGCTTGAAGGCCGCCTGAAGCCGGATTACATGAAAGAGTTCACACGCAAGTTCTCCATCTTCATCCCCGGACGCGACTGGATGCTTGTCCATTCAAACGTTCCGGGACTTCTTGCCGCTATTTACAACGCTGATGCGTGGCTGACAAGACTCGAGGGCGACCTGTGGTTTTTCTGAGCTAGCCGCCACCCCTCACGCTGTACCTGTTCAGTACTTCCCCCTTCGTCTCGATAAGCTTCTCAATTGCTGCATCGTACACCTCCTCAGTCATCTCCACTCCCATCCACGTGATGTTCAGGCCGGAATGCACGATGTTTGCCGCGTAGACCGGATCACGAAACTGCTTCATATACTTCTTCACGTACTTCTCCTCGCCCGTGGCCAGGCTGTGAATGATGAGGGGGCTGAACAGTCCGACGTTCCTCAAAAGTGGAAGACACATTTGCTCGTTCAGCAAGGTCAGAAACGTTGTTGAGGCGTCCCCGCCGCGAATCTGATCTGCCGGCGTATGCTTTACACGCGACTCTATAGCGTGGATGTAGAAGTCGAGCATGCTGTTGTTCCGGGTAAACACCGACACCGCATTGTTCACCTTCTCATCCCGACGAATAATGGGAAGAGGGATCCCAAAGACCTCCTGCCGTCTCAGCCACACCTCCCGGCAGAATGCATATTCCTCGGTTACATTGATAACGAAGCGCTCCGGGTCGAACACGACAACGTCCGCATCCACCCAAATCGTGCGGTCGTATCCATCAGAGAGCAACTCCTTCGCCATCACCAAGCGGGCAAGATCGGCAACAAGCAGAATGTGGTTGTTCACCTTACGCCTGTACCACTCTGGCGCATATTGAAAGAACCTGTCATCAACAAACTTGTACTCGAATCCCTGTTGGGTCGCCCAGTTCCGGACTGTTGCCATGCTGCGGGAAATCCATTCGGGAACGTTGATGGTCCGGTATGATTGGTAGACAATTGTTCTCATCGTACTGTAGGCTTGTGCAACAAAACTCGTCGCCACTAGCAGGGTGTTGAAAA
>CAYHRX010000773.1:0-1655 GCA_964359075.1 uncultured Chitinophagales bacterium | reverse complement strand
ACCGGCTGGAACAAAGGCCAGACTTGCGGCCAGTGCCACCACTCGCGCCGTAATCGCACGTACATTTACAACGCGATCAACAATGGCGGACAGCGTGCCACGCCGCATGAGAGTCCGCAGGCCGACATGGTCGCCGGACGCGGCAGCTATGAAATCCCAACGTTTACGTACAACCGCGACAACCAGCACGACTTCAGCTCGTCGTCCCTCGAGAATGTCTGCGTGAGCTGTCATATGTACGCCGTGGCCACTCCGTATCCGCACACGAACCACAACTTCCATCCGGACGTGCAAGCCTGCGTGTTGTGTCACACGGGAACGCCGAACTTTGACATCAACGGCAAGCAGACGGAAATCCAGAACCTGCTCGATCAGCTCGGCCAGATGCTGCCGAATACCGTAAATGAGGCCGGCCACTTCATCGTCAACATTGACACCCGAGACAGCACCGTCTGGTCAGATCCAATGCGCGAAGCCGCGTGGGCGTGGCAGTTTGCCTATCTGGATGGTTCCAAGGGCGTGCACAACTACAACTACGCCTTCGACCTGCTGACCAACGCCATTGACCACCTGACCCCCGGCCCCATGAGCAAGGGCGAACCCTACCGCAATTACACCTGGATGCGATAATCCCATCGCACCCCAATAAACCACGGGCGGCCATCTGGCCGCCCGTTCTTTAATTTGCATCCCCCCACTTTGTGGGGGGATCATGGGGGGGAAGAAAAGAAATCAAGAGGAGGTTCATTCACCGAGCAGGTTCGAAAAGAGCCCGCCGAGCAGGGTTGGTGTCCAAAGAATCCACGGCTCCTGCGCTCCCCCGACCCTGCCGCAAGAACAACTATGTAAGCTATCGCCGTGGTAGGTTCTCCCTCGTTCGCCGAGGCGGGTTCTAGCAAACACTTCCACGAGCCGTTGCCTTCTCCGAGAACCCGCCCGGTCACTACTACTTCACCATCACCACCTTCTGGCTCAGAGCCTGCGTCCCCGCCTCTAATCTCACCACATAAATTCCCGATGCCAACCCGCTTCCATCCACCCCTGCATCTTAAAATTCCAATTCCCCGTTCTTTGCAAATTTGGCCTTTGCCCCACGTGCAGGCTTGAATGTCGGATCGTATTTCTCAGCGAGCGGCGGAAGATCTAGCTGCGCACCGTTCAACAATTCTTCGACTGTGAATACCTGGAGATGTGGATGCTTAGTGTCCTGGTAGTCGCTACGATGGAACCCAGCACTCGCGGCCTCCGTCCGCATCGGTCACGTTACATCCTCAAGGCTGATGAGAATACCGAAGGCTGCCTTCTCGCGCTCGATCACACCGCGTAGATCACGCACATCCTTAACCGACACGTGACCGCCCTTTACAGACACGATCACGTCCTCGTAGTGTCGGTCTTTGCCATCCTTTATCCTGCGGCGTCCATCTATGCCGCGATCCGCACCCTTCTTGGGCTTCTCCTCGGGTCGCGCTCCCACCAGGTCCAATGCCCACCACTGGAACTGGTGCATGTCTTTGTCCTTCCGAGCCAGCTCCTTCGCATCCTGAAGAGTTTTCGGTTCGCCTACTACATTGTATCGTGCTTTGCCATGAAAAGTTGTCTTCAACCGCTGCTTAATCAGCGTCGTAGCAAGGCAGGTGATGTCAATCCCGATC
>CAYHRX010000772.1:0-1657 GCA_964359075.1 uncultured Chitinophagales bacterium | reverse complement strand
TTACAGCCGCAATAAGCTTGTAACGCACCGGCTCACTAAAGAGAGAGGCTCCTTGAACCGCCACCTTGAGCATCACTGTATCCTTAACGAGATTTGGTGCCTTCACACGGAGTTGGGTCGTTGAGGCCTCAAGGATAGTCGCCCGCCTGTCGTCAAAGAAGACAAAGGTCTGCGATGTGTCTGGCAAGAAATTGGTGCCGGTGATTGTCACAACCGACACCCCGGCCAAAGCGCTGTCAGCCGGTGAGATGCTTGTAACGGTTGGCTGCGCGCCGGGAGGAGGATTGGGAACCCACAGGCTTGCCGGTGGGTCCTCCTTGCAGGAACCTGCAATCAGGACGACCAACAACATCGTAATCGAGTAAATAAGATGCTTCTTCATGTGAGTAGTCTTCTGAGGTACAAAGTGATGTTACAACGAGAACTGGAACGAGAACCTGTGCACACCACCAAATACGCCGAACGGAGTGTACGCATAGTCCAGACCAAACCAGAGCTTGTCGTATTGCTTCTGGTGGCCGAAGCCGAACGAGACGCCCTCTTCGATCTCCGGAACACCTCTGACCAACCCCGCCCTGAACGAGAACATCTCTGCCAGAGTGTACTCACCGCCGAATCGCACCTGCTCGGGGAAGTCACGAGGATGTTCGGCATCCACATACAACGCGAAGGCATGGTCTTTGTCCTCCATCGAGAGGATGTCCATAAAGTGCACCGCGATACCGATCTTGAACGTGAGAGGCAACTGGAAATCATCGTCCTCAAACCGGGCTTCACGAGAGAAGTTCCGGACCGTCATCCCGAAGTCGAGCCCCTGGAAGGGTGTATGGTAGAAGATGCCGAAATCAACGGCGGGGACATCGCTCGTGTTATCCTTCCGTGATGCGGCACCACCTGTGTAACTGACAATGGCGTTGCCGAGATACTGCTTCACGTACTTCACCTGCAGACCGAAGGAGAACTGCTCGTTCACCGCCCGTGCATAACCCAGACCGATGGCAAGCCCCGTGGGATGGAAGGTGCCGGTTTCGATGTAACCCTGCGTGTTAGTTGACCGGATTGTTTCGTGCAGCTCACCATAGTCCACCGCTTGCACGCTGATGCCGATCACCCCATAGTCTCCGTCCCACGGCTTCAACGCAACACTGCCGAAAGTATGGTTGATGTCGGCGATCCACTGCGTGCGACCCAGCGAGAAGTTCACACCGTGTGTAAGACGCGCCATGCCTGCAGGGTTGAGAAAGAGTGAAGATGAATACCCTTCGCTGGCTGTCATTCCTCCTCCCAACGCGGCCGCCCTCGCGTCCGAAATGACGTTGAGGAACTTCATACCGGTCTGCGCAAGCTTCAGCTGGGCGAATGAGCTGCTCAGGAGCAAGAGTGCCAGACTGACCGCCATGCACACAATCTTGGTTGTTCTCATGTTGATGATCCCGCTCGATTATAATAATCGTTGTGCTATCGAATGACACAAGTTTCTCGATCGCCTTGTTGCCGGTATCGAGGTCTTCCACCACGATGATATACACGCCGCTGACAACGACCTGGCCGGATGAGGTGGCAGAGTTCCAGTACGCGTCGCCGCTTCCGTCGGTGTGGCTGATCTCCTTGATCAGCTCTCCGAGCTCGGTGTAGATGCTGATCTTGCACCGACCCG
>CAYHRX010000771.1:0-1657 GCA_964359075.1 uncultured Chitinophagales bacterium | reverse complement strand
TCATCAAGCGTGACTTGCGGTGGCTTGGCCTCAGCTGGGACGAGGAGTATGCACAGTCCGACCGTCTTGATCTTTACTACAACTACGCGGAGCAGCTCCTCAAGGATGGCAAGGCGTACGTGTGCACGTGCCCGGTGGAGAAATTCCGTGAGCTGCGAGACCTCGGGAAGCCGTGTCCGTGCCGCGAGCTCCCGGCAGATGAGCACTTGGAGCGCTGGGCAAGGATGTTGGCGGGCGATCTGACTGAAGGGGAGGCGGTCGTGCGCATAAAAACGGACATGACGCACCCTAATCCAGCCGTGCGGGATTGGCCAGCACTGCGCTCCGTGACGAAACCCCATCCCCGGGCTGGAGAACGGTACTCGGTGTGGCCGCTGTACAACATGTCTGCAGCCATAGACGACCACGAGATGGGGGTGACCCACGTCATCAGGGGCAAGGAGCACCAGGTCAACGAGGAACGTCAGCGCATGCTATACGATTACCTGGGATGGCGTTATCCGACGGCGGTCCAGTACGGTCGCCTAGCGATGCGTGGTGTGGAGTTGAGCAAAACCCAGACCATGCGCGCCATCCGCAGCGGCGAGCTCGCCGGATACGAAGATGTCAGGTTGGCCACGATCGCCGCGCTTCGCAGGCGTGGTTTTATACCGGAGGCAATAAAGCAGCTGATTTTCGACATAGGTATTACGCCGGTTGACTCGTCGCTCAGCTGGGAGACGTTGGAATCATATAACCGCAAATTTGTCGACGAATCGGCAAACAGGTACTTTTTCGTAATGGACCCAATCGAGCTGGTTGTACGCGGAGCGCCGGATATGCGGGAGGCACGCCTCCGTCTTCACCCAAGTCAGCCGGAGAAGGGAGAGCGGATATTGCCCCTCGAGCACGAAGACGGCGGGTTGAAGTTTTACATATCCGCCAAAGATGCAGAAACTTTGGAAGAGGGGCAGGTGTTCAGGTTGAAGGATTTGATGAATGTGCTGCTTGTCACCAAGGGGGGCACTCTCGAGGCCGAGTTTCAGGGTTTGGAGGTCGCTGATGTGCCTAAGATACAGTGGGTTTCAGGTGGTAAGGTAGAGCTCGAGGTAATAAAACCAGACACCACCGTCGAGCGCGGGATAACGGAACCAACGGTTGCAGGACTCCAGCCGGGTGACATCATACAGTTTGAAAGGTACGGGTTTGTCAGAATCGACGCGGTAAGACCAAAACTGGTCGCGGTCTATGCTCATAGATAAGCCTGATCTCGCGGGCAGGCTTCCTCTGGCAACAGATTTTTATCCACTACTGCGTATCCTGTAGGTAGCCAAAACCCATGAATGATGAGGTTAAGACCGAAGGAGGGAGATGAATGGCAAAACCGATTTATGTGCGGTTCGAGGTCCCAAAGGACCTGGCGGACAAGGCGTACGGGGCAGTAGAGGGCGCGCGCGATAGCGGTAAGCTTAGGCGAGGGACGAACGAGGCGACTAAGGCAATAGAGCGAAAGCAGGCCGCTCTGACCGTGATCGCCGAGGACGTTGAACCCGTCGAGGTCGTGTCCCACCTACCTGCGCTCTGCGACGAAAAGAGCATCCCATACGTCTACGTGCCAAGCAAGCGCGAGCTTGGGGCTGCGGCAGGCATAGACGTCGGATGCGCGGCGGTGGTCATA
>CAYHRX010000770.1:0-1657 GCA_964359075.1 uncultured Chitinophagales bacterium | reverse complement strand
GGCGGGCTTGAGTCGATGGAGGGCAGGGATATGGAAGCACTGGACACTCAAAGAGTTATTCTCCGTAGGTAGGATATTGACGATAGCAATGGACTGGGAGGGGCAAGTATGGTTCGGCGACGCCAAGGGCACTGTGGGAGTCGTCAGCACCGACGACTCTGTCCGGCGCATCACGTCAGAAGACGGGTTGCTAAGTGAAGAGGTATGGGAAATCAAGGTGGATCAGAAGGCACGTGTGTGGTTTACGACACCGTTAGGCCTTGCTGCCTACTTTCATGGTTCGTGGACACGCTTTGATGTGGCTCTGGGAATGCGCTATGCGCCCCCTCTGTGGCCTGTGCTTCCTCTTGAGAACGAAGTGTACGTAGGATCCAGCCGCGAGTTGGCAGTGCTTTCGCTTAGGGACATCGATTATTCACCCCCTCATCTCTATCTGGATCAGCCAATGACAAGTGCAAGCGCGGCACTGTTGCGGTGGCAGGCCTTTGCCCGTTGGGGTGATATTCCATCCGACCAGATCGAGACCCGATACCGCATTGGCAACCAGCCGTGGTCCAGGTGGAGTCGTACCCATGAAGCCAATCTTCAAAACCTCTCACCCGGAGAATACGTGTACGAAGTGCAATCCAAGCCATTACTGGGTGATAGTAGTTCCTACCAAACAGTTCAGTCGAGCTTCACTGTTTCACTTCCTCTGAGTCAAGACCCTCGCGTGATGGTTCCCGCTGGCATTGTCGTCTTCGTTCTTCTCGCCGTTGCTATCGGTGTCACCACGCATGTCCGGCGCCAGAAACAAGAGCAGTTGCGCGAAGAACTGCGACGCGAACACGAGCATGCCGAACGGCTTGCTCAGGTTGACAAACTCAAATCCCGGTTCTTCGCAAACGTCTCTCACGAGTTTCGCACGCCATTGACCCTCGTCCTTGGACCTATCGGTCAGGCATTGTGCGATATCGACGACGGGCGGGTGCGTCAAAAGCTTCTCATGGCACACCGAAGCGCGGAAAAACTTCACGCCCTCATCAATCAATTGCTGGATTTCTCTAAGATCGAAGCCGGTACCATGAAGTTGTTTGTCAGCAAGGGAGACATCGTTGCTTTCGTCAGGCGCGTTGTGCAATCGTTTCAGTCGTGGGCGGAACGGAAGAAGCAGTCGCTGACGTTGACCACTGGCGAAGAGCATATTGAAGGGTACTTTGATCGGGACAACGTAGAGAAGATGCTCAACAACCTCATCTCGAATGCTCTGAAATTCACGCCGGAAGGAGGTAGCGTGTCTGTAGAAATCTCAAAACGCAAATCCCAACCCGCAAACCCAGTGGCAATCACTGTCCGCGACACCGGCATCGGCATCGCACCCGAGCATCTCCCCCACATCTTCGAGAGGTTCTTCCGCGTAGACGAATCACACAGGACCGAGGGTACCGGCATCGGGCTTGCCTTAACAAAAGAGTTGGTCGAGTTCCATCACGGATCGATCTCCGTGCAGAGTTCGCCGGGGAAAGGAACCGAATTTACGGTAACTCTGCCTTTGGGATCGTATGCTGCCGATGAGATTGCAGCGGCAACAACCGCGGAACCGGAAGGACCGCCCATGGTTAGAGTCGAAGAAGTCTCTGCTGCGAGACCTGTAGAGGCAGAAGCAGATGACGAGCAA
>CAYHRX010000769.1:0-1666 GCA_964359075.1 uncultured Chitinophagales bacterium | reverse complement strand
CAAATATTGCAAATCTTATCCCATAGTGTTGCACTTGCTCATTGAACTCGTGAAACCATTCTCTATAACCCTTGACAATATCCTTTGACGATGCGGCTTGGAGTTCGGGAAGATCAAGAATATCGGCAGTGTGTCGTTCCATTGTCCCGCCGTATTTACCCTTGAGAGACCCAACTTCGCCGAACAGTTCTTGCGCCATTGAGGGATCGCTGAGACTCTCAAAGAGATTACGAACACTGGTCTCATCCAAGAGAGATTCCGCGAATGACAATGGTTTGAGTTGTTCCCCTTCCTCTATCACGATGTCGTTTGACAGTCTCAAAATTCTCCCCTGTGTCACTTCTCGGTAATGAGACAGTGTCGCCAGATACAATTGCACTTTTGATTGAGCCAACCCATGAGCTAATCCAGAAAGCTCCTGCAGCAAGGTGCAGCAACCAATGATCTCTACCCGAGAATCTCGTGACAGTTCCTTCAGTTTCACCAGACATCCTGTGAACTCTGGCTGCTGCGAGAGATAAGCGAATCCATTATTGTCGAACAGTATTTTCATTGGTGGCATGCCGTATAACTACTGTAAAAACGCATTCGTCTATTTTCATTTTTTGCAGATAGACGCTTGCGTTTACTTCTCTGGGTGGAGGGAAAGACGCGTAGCCTGCCTGCCAAGCAGGCAGGCGTTTATTCCGCCTTATGGCTTCAACCCTACCAAACCCCTAGGAAAGATCAACGGCCTTTCCCTCGTAGCTGTCCAAACCCCTTCATCATTCATTATTTCGTTTTCGATATTCGATTCCCGTCGACTAATGAATGTTGAAGTCAGAAGTTCATTTTGGTCACCATCGGTGAAATCCTTACGCCCCTCTCGCATCCTTCCCCCACAGCAGCTTTGCCCTCAGCACGTCATAGTACGAGCCGGCAACGCGCTTCACGAGGTTCACGGTATGCGATGCGCGCTTGATCTGCACTTCAACTGGAGGTTTCAGCACGGCTTCTTCCTGTCCGTCAACGGAGATCAACACCTCCTCCATGTGTGCCTTCGTAACAATGCGAATCGTGTCGGTGTCGGGGACAATGAGCGGGCGGCCGCTGAGTGTGTGCGGCGAGATGGGCGTAATCCCGATGACGTTGGATGTGGGAACCACGATCGGTCCGCCGCTGGAGAGCGCATAGGCCGTGGACCCGGTCGGTGTGGAGATAATGAGCCCGTCAGCGCGGTAGGTGACCGCGAACGCATCATTGATATACACTTCTACGTCGATCAGGCGGGAAGAGCGGGACTTATCCACGACGACGTCGTTCAGCCCGTACATCACCCGGTCTTTCATCTGCGAGACAGTCGCTTCCAGCACAAGGCGCTTCTCAGTCCTGTACTTGCCGCTGATGATCTCGCTGATGGCCTCCTGCATTTCTCCCGGAGCAACCTCAGCCAGAAAGCCTAACTTGCCAAGGTTGATGCCAAGGATCGGTGTCCCCGGTGCACCGATCAGTCGGGCCGCTGCGAGCATCGTCCCATCTCCACCGAGCGCAACCACCATGTCGACATTGTGCACGCATTCTTCCCGCGTTCCAATATGCTTGCTCTGGAACTTGTGGGGATCATTCGCAAGGAGCGAGACAATGCCCTTCTCAATGATGTATTCCATCCCCGAGCGTTCCAGCTTCG
>CAYHRX010000768.1:0-1676 GCA_964359075.1 uncultured Chitinophagales bacterium | reverse complement strand
GACAAGAATTCGTCGGAGTGCTAACGTGATTGATTTCGCACACCAATGGGATCCTACGAGCGGCATCTCGTGGGCGAAGCGGCTCGGCATGGTTCATGTGCCGATGTTTGCTGCGCGCAAGACTCCAAAGGCCGCCGAAGAGGCTGCCATTCTTCTCGACGGCTCCAGAGGCAGCTTTGCGTTCTTGCGTACGGAGGACGCGAGCTTCGTCGAGACGATGGATCCCTTGTCTTGGTCCTGGTCTTCCTGTGTCAGGCACATGGTAACGGTCTTGCCCGGTAGGAAACGGATGTACGTCAGGCGCTGGGACGAGCCCCAAACCATCTCGACCTTCGAGATGCCGTCACAGGGCATCGGAGCGGTTTCCCTGCTCGAACAGATAGAGACCGCCGGCAAGCCGAGACGCCCAAACGTTGTCCGCCATGTTCTTGAGCCATTCCGCCAGATTCGGTTACGCATAGGCGCAAAGGACTCGCTCTTGGCGGTGCAGTTCCTGAATGGTCTTCTCCTCGTGGCCGAGGTCGCACAAAAGCGTGCTCGGCGGAATGACATCGAGGCCATCAGAACCTTCGGTGATGCGTTCAAACTGCTGTCTGACAAAGAGCGAGAGCTCTGTGGGCTGGTGAGCATTCCGCTCGCGATGGCTGCTCTTGACGCCAGAGACCTGGTTCGAAGCATGGTGGATCCCGATCCCTATACCGGGTGCAGATTGCACCCGACGCTCTTATTCAGACATGCGGCCAGCCGGCTCTATCAGGAAGCTCATCTGGAGATTGAGAGGAACCCACAGGGCTACTTTCTCGGCCTTGAGCCAACTCACGAACCTGTCGGTGCGTCGTCACCGCGCGACGTTCGGTTCACGCCGCCCAATCTGGCAAGGGCTGTGGTTCAGAAGGCTTTGGAAGCAATGGCGGACCAGAGACAAAGCCTGACCGTTCTTGATCCTGCGTGCGGTTCAGGCGTATTCTTGGTCGAAGCAATTCGCGAACTCAGCGCCGATGCCGGACGCAGCCAGAAGATCAAAGCGGTGGGATACGATATCCGCGAGATCTCCGAGTACACGACCCGCTTTTGTTTGGAGTACGCCACACACAACGCCATCGCTTCCCGCAGCGTGCAAACGGAGGTGACAAGACGCGATTCGCTTGACGATCCTTGGGTGAACGCAGATATCATCCTGATGAATCCACCGTTCATTCCATGGGAGCGACTGTCTTCCGAACAGCGCCAAAAGGACAGCAATGAACTCCGCGATACCGCCCAGCAGCGGCCCGATAATGCGATGGCTATCGTAAGCAAGGCTGTGCGCTCTTTGAAGCCTGGTGGTGTTCTCGGCTGCATATTGCCCGCATCGCTCCTGAGCAGCCAAACTGGACTTCCATGGCGCAAGTGGCTCAGCGAACAGGGCAGTCTTCAACTGCTCGGCTGCTTTGAGGGTTACAAGTATTTTCCCACTTCGCTGGTCGAGACAGCATTCATTGTCTATCGGAAGCATTCCGATAGGAAGGACGCAAACAGATCAGTTGAAGTGCTCATATCTAATGAAGGCTCTGAGGATGCTGCTATTCGTGCCCTACGACGTGAATACGACGCTACCCTTGAGATAGAAGGCGTCGAGCGATTTCAACGCCCGGCTCAGGCCTTCATGCCTGAGAGTTGGAGGCCGTTGCGGCAAA
>CAYHRX010000767.1:0-1677 GCA_964359075.1 uncultured Chitinophagales bacterium | reverse complement strand
CGTCATCACCAACAATCTGAAGAGCATCTTCAACTTCTCCAAAGCTGCCTGTCGCCCGATGATGAGCCAGCGCGCCGGCAAGATTATCAACATCTCATCCATTGCTGGTGTTATTGGAAACGCTGGACAGACAAATTACGCCTCTTCCAAGGCTGGAATGATTGGCTTCACGAAATCGCTTGCAAAAGAGCTTGGTTCTCGCAATATTCAGGTCAACGCGGTTGCTCCCGGCTTTGTCGATACCGACATGACGGAGAAACTTACCGTCGACCAGAAGAAGGCGCTGACGGAGCAAATCCCGCTCAAGCGCACCGCTCAGGCACACGAGATTGCCGCAGTCGTCAGGTTCCTGGCGTCACCGGACGCAGACTACATCACCGGACAGGTGCTCTGCGTTGACGGCGGCTTAACAATGTAAGATCAGAACATTCATCATCAAGTCACAATCTTCAACTTTACAGGAGGTCAGTCTCATGGCAGACGTTGATGCAAAAGTCAAGGAAATCATCATCAACAAACTCGGCGTCGAGGATTCCCAGATCACGCCCGAAGCATCGTTCACCAACGACCTTGGTGCAGACTCGCTCGACACAGTAGAGCTGGTGATGGAGTTTGAGAAGGCATTCAACCTCCAGATCCCGGATGAAGATGCAGAGAAGATTGGAACGGTTGGCGACGCGATCAAGTACATCAAGGCAAAGACCGTCTGAGGTCAGCCTCAGTTCACGGACATTGCGTAAGTGGATTTTCCCCGAAGGCTTGGATAGTTGAATATGAATGGCAAACGAAGAATCGTCGTCACCGGCATGGGTGCCCTGACACCGATCGGGCTGAACGCCACGGAGTACTGGAACAACCTTGTGGCAGGCAAGAGCGGAGCCGCACCCATTACGCACTTTGACACTGCGCAGTTCGATACGCACTTCGCGTGCGAGGTCAAAGGGTTCAAGGCGACCGACTTCCTCGACAGGAAATCGGCGCAGCGCATGGACCCGTTTGCGCAGTACGCGGTGATCTCTTCCGATATGGCAATTGCAGATTCCGGACTCCCCCTCAAGGACATGGACGGCGACCGGATCGGTGTTGTGTTCGGTTCGGGTATCGGCGGCATGTCGACCTATGACACGCAGTTCCGCAACTATATGCAGGGCGGACCCAGTCGCATCAGTCCGTTCTTCATCCCGATGCTCATCCCTGATATTGCATGCGGCTACATCTCCATCAAGCATGGTCTGAAGGGGCCGAACTACGCCACGGTGTCCGCATGCGCAACGGCATCGCACGCCATTGCGGATGCGTTTCGCATTATTCAGTATGGAGACGCCGACGTTATGGTGTGCGGCGGATCGGAGGCGCCGATTACTCCGATGGGCCTCGGGGGATTCAACGCAATGAGGGCGCTCTCCACACGCAACGACGCGCCCGAGAAGGCCAGCCGTCCGTTCGACAAGGAACGGGATGGTTTCGTGATGGGTGAAGGTGGAGGCTCGGTTGTGCTGGAAGAATATGAGCATGCCGTGAAGCGTGGTGCAAGGATTTACGCGGAGATGGTTGGCATAGGATCCACGGCAGATGCGTTTCACATCACTGCACCGCCCGAGGGCGGCGAAGGCGCCGTGCGCTCGATGCGCCGTGCGCTCAAAGACGCCGGCATTAACCCGGAGGACGTCGACTACA
>CAYHRX010000766.1:0-1680 GCA_964359075.1 uncultured Chitinophagales bacterium | reverse complement strand
TTCTGCTCCTGAACGAAGGGGCACGAAATCGACTTTCACGTACTCCTCTTTCAACATCACCATCTCGGAACGCTTATGAAAAAAACTCGCGTTCGCACGATACCTGAGCCGCCGGTCGAGAAGGCTCCCGATCCGGCAATCATCTCGGAGGAAGTGAACAAAGCCATCGACGACCGCCTCGCTACATACAAAGAGCGCTTTCGATACTTTCTGTATGGGCTGGGATTCTTCATCGCTCTTGTCATCGGAGTGGAGCTGGTGAGCAAGTCGGACATCATCCGCACGCTCCACAGCATTGCGTTCCCGCCGCAGCTTCCTCCCCCGACTCCCCTCTCCTATTCAGCCTCCATGACGCTCAAGACGAGCGATCCGCAGCTGCAACTTGGATCAATGACATTCTACGCAAAGCCAGGCCAGAAGGTCGAGGCCTTCATCGACGCTGCGTATCGCTTTCGAGGGACCGATCCACCGCACCCAGTAAGGGTGAGCGTCGATGAAATGATGGAGATGAAAGACCTGTCGTTCTTCAAAGACCAGTTCATGGACATCACGGGACTTCTGCAGAAGAAGGGACTGCCCGGCGAGAGTTCGGACAGCCTCACCACGGAAAAGTTGCTCCACAAGATCGGCTTGAGTCTCGATCCCACGTATCCCAACAAGACCTCTCCACAAGTCATCGACATCACTTGCATCATCCACGTATCCGATAGGAAAGAACAATGAAACGTAATGGCTTTTCACGCGCAGCAGTCCGCCTGGTTCTGACCGGTGCCCTGACGGGCTCCCTCGTGATCATCGACGATCCTCTATCGAGATCTGGCATACCAACGGCACAGGCACAGATGAAATATGCATCGAAAGAAGTCGCTCCTTACCGGGGTCAAGGATTCGTGGGGTCGAAAACACGAGTTGGCGCACCATTGAATGCCGATATCGTCTACCTCACAATTCAGCGCGGCCGATTGACCCCGAAGGTAATCGGCGTGACTCCCTCTGCGCCAGCAGGACCCTCCGCGATCGACGCACTCACGGATCAAAGAGTTCACGTTGTGGTTGGCAGCGCGTACGTCGAGACATTTTATCCGCCGACGCCAGTCGGACTCCTCGTCGTTTCAGGAAGAACGATCAATGCTCTGAACAAACAGGGCATGTCAACTGTGCTGGCCGTGAGGAGCGGGAAGTTGGTCTTGATGAGCAAGGAGGAATACAACGCCTCACGAGTCGAGGGTGCCTTTCAGGTCGGACCGCAGCTCGTCAAGTCGGGACAGGTTGTGTCAAAGGGATTGCTGCAGTTTGAACCGCGCATTGTTGATCCCAAAAAACAGTTTGCTTACAGTCAGAAGGTCGAAGAGGAACCGCGAGCCACAAGGGCGTTCGTCGGCTTTCGCGCAGACGGCACTCTAGTGCTTGGGGTGACTCTCCATGCAGTGCGGCTCTCCGATCTCGCTGTGTTCCTTGCCACCAAGACAGAATTGGGCGGCTTGGGATGCTCGGAGGCTGTCAATCTGTGCGGAGGAGGATCTGAAGTGCTTGCATTCCGGACAGGAAGGGAGACTCAGTCATTTGGCAACGGAACCCTGCGGCAGGCCGCGTTGCTGACGTTTGTGAGGGCTGGCCAGTAGCGAATCCTAGACGAGCGTCGTTGCCGAAGCCCCGATCTATGCTATAGCAGATTCAAGA
>CAYHRX010000765.1:0-1682 GCA_964359075.1 uncultured Chitinophagales bacterium | reverse complement strand
CCCCTTTCAATGTCTTGATAGGCTTTGATACCCTTTGAGTAGCTTTGTCCACATTCAGATATTTTGGAACCAGACTGCCAGTAAGGTAATTGGAATTTATTAGGTCACAAATCATCTTAAAGTGACTTCACTCAGGTGGAAAATTACCACCTTTTTCACCGACGCATTCCATAGGCACCGACTACGAGATGCATAGGCTACCATCTTCGCCCCTGTCTTATTCCATGGACACCGATTACAATAACTAAAGGACCATCAGCGCTAGTCCCCGAAACAGCCGTTCAGTGGCATTTCAGCGACGCCGGATTTTTTTCAAAGGCCCGTCACGGGCCTTTCGCAGGCCTTGAGTTGACACTCAACATACTTTCAACGGCTCTCAATGTCACTTCAATAGCATCTCAACAACCACTCACGGGAATTTAGTAGCCTCGTACGCCGTACGGTACGCCGAACACCACTCGGCAACCCGTACCACAAGGTGTTTTGGAGGTGCAGCAATGAGGAAGCAGGAGAGCACAAGAACCGAGGGGCCGGAGCCGAATCCCCACTACAAGGTCATCGGACGCGGCGAACCGGTCGCACACGTGGCGATACACCCGCATTATTTGCCACACCGTTTGGTTCAATCCGATGGCATTGAACTAATTATCTCCTGGTTGCCCCAAGTCCCGCGTACCATTGTGAATCCTGACACCTCGATTCGCCTGTCACAGGCGCTTGAGAGTATCACATTTCCGCCGGTCAACGGTTACAACTCGCGAGCGCCAATCGTTTCTTCTGAGCCATGCTCTCGGGTTATTGGGGGGATGACAGCGCTATCTCATTGGCAGATAAAGAACCGGACATCGACTATATGGCGGTGATGCGGGACCCCGTCCGGCATGGCGATGCTACTCGGGTGCGTCTTCCATGGGTATCCCTTCCGGTTCACATAAGCCCACACTTCCTTGCGTCGGACTGCGCCGTTTTGTTACAAAATGTGCATTGATCGTGACATAATGAGTTCCTCCGAGAGGAAAAGGGCACAGTCAGCTTGCCCCATAGTCCCGCCTGCCGACACGGGAAGGCACTTTTGACTACAAAATATATATATTATCGTGCAGATTTGAAGCTGTTACTCCCACGTTGGTGCATCGTTACTCCCACGGGAATGTAATAAAAACATCCCGCATTACTGATACTCCGCAGTTACAGCCTGTCAGGTGGAACGAACCGGTTGCTACGCTCCGGGTGTATCCAGAAAATTCCTCGGCCAGAGTGCGTTCTACGACGCCCGCTGTTGTTCAAGACGTCGCGAACTGGACAATGGCACTATCGTCTGCGCTCACGTTCACCCCCGTTGTGGCGATCCGGTTGCCGATGGTGGTAAGTTGCCACCGTCGGCAATAGAGTCGTTAGCGGCAAACTCTCACGCTGCACAGAAAGATGTTTTGTTTAGCGTATGGCTGAGTTAGTATGCACATAACATGGATTATCCCCAAAAGAGTATGGCTAGGCTGTCCGAATTGGTTATGGAGTGCTATAATCAGATAACAAAGTGATCGTCAATATGCTATCAAAACAAAACAGAGGAGTAATGGGTAATACAAGCTATTGGACCAATCCCAGCGTGCGCACACTGGTTGCGGGCTCTGACCCCATAGAATTCATCGAACGAAAATCAAGAGAAATCGTGCTCAGTG
>CAYHRX010000764.1:0-1683 GCA_964359075.1 uncultured Chitinophagales bacterium | reverse complement strand
GCCGGGCGAGGAAGCGCAGGTTGATTTTGGCCGCGGCGCGCCGATCCGGACGGCGAGCAACGTCGGGCAACGTCGGGGTCAGACCGAGAAACGAGAAAATGAACGCTGAGGATGATCTGTGCTGTTTGCTCGTTTCTCGGTCTGACCCTGTCGGCCGCTGACCCTGTCGGCCGCCAGGGGATTGGGTGAGACTGTCCAGCAACGACTACCCCCAGGTTTTCAGCGTTAGTATGGGGAGAAGTGTTGACACAGGTAAGCATTGCATGTACCCCGGTCAGCGGGCATGGTGGTTGGTAAAGTCAGACGTTCTCTATACCATGAACGGTCCATCCTTCAAAGTGTTCCATTCAGATCCCCCCAAGAGGGTAGATTACTCGATCGTTACCTGGTCACGAGACTACGATGAGTACGAAGCCTATTGCGTGTGTCGATGCAATCCGTATCTGGAAACCACAGATGAATGCAAATGGGGAGCAACTCATCGGATAGGTTCACAACGACTCCTTGATAAGAAGATCGTAACTGTGGTCCTGTATGAATGGAGGATTCCTGGTGAAGGTGAGCCAGGAACATAGGGTAAATGCAAAGATCTCGATGTATATGCGCGACTCTGTGTCTGGGTTTCTGTCTTGGGTTTGGTTCCTGCAAGCCAAAGGAGGTTTCTCCGCCGGTGTGGACGCGCGTCAAATCTGCGCCGGTTGTTCTTGATGCGGAGAACATAAACAAGAAAGACGAGCACGGAAGAACTCGTTTGTTGAACGCGATGGGTAAAGGGCGTGAACAGGAAGCCCTTATGCTCCTCCAAATTGAGGGAGTGGATGTGAATGCGTGTGCGCCGGAAGGGTGTGCGCCACTGTGGCTTGCCGCACGGGAGGGAATGCATGGGATTTGTGGTCGACTGGTGAGAATGGGGGCAGACGTGAATCACCAGGACGACTTCGGGTCAGTTGCGCTGCACGTTGCCGTTCAAGAAAGGAAGGCGGACATTGTTGAACTTCTCATCGGATGCCACGCCGACGTCAATATTCCCAATAACAATGGGACGACGCCTCTCTTTCTAGCCGTCGCTCTTGAAAGGCAAGAGATTGCAGAACGACTCCTCAAGGCGGGAGCGGATTGGCGGGTTGGAAATAGAAGGGGAGACACAGCACTATCAGTAGCGAAGCAAACCGGACAAACAAACGTGGTTGCTTTGATTGAAGCATTGCAGGTTCGTCACGGTCCTGCCAACGGTTCCACAAATGGGACTCTGTTGTTGGAAGAATCCACAAACTCCGCGGGGGCGAAATGACAAGGCCCCGTGTGGCACTATTCCCGGTGTTTGCGGCTATTTTGTTTGTCCTGACGGCGGTATCCTGCGGGAGGCGACCAACACCGAGAGTCCCCAATGGACACCAGGATGATATGCGAGCTGTTGATGCGGCACACAGAGACATCTCGGCTGCGATCGAGTCATACAGAGACAATCGAGGGACGTATCCTGATTCGTTAGGGGATCTTCAGCTGACTAACATGCCGAGTGGAGTCAACATATTCTATCTTTCCCGCTTCTGGTACGTTCATAATACGAATGGGATCAAGGCTGGTCGTGACGGGTATGGCCTCGGGAATGTGCCTGGTTATGGTGGCGTTGGTATCTATTTTCGAACCGGTGGGGATTGTCGAGAGATCGTGACTGTTACC
>CAYHRX010000763.1:0-1684 GCA_964359075.1 uncultured Chitinophagales bacterium | reverse complement strand
CACATTCGGAATCAGTCTACGTTGAGAAAGAACAGATCACTTTTTACACAGTCTCCATCCCTTCGTCTATAGAAAAGAATGTCAAGAGAAAAAACTACACCCTTAACAAAAAGAACTCTTTTTGTTTCCTGACATTCGGTCTCACTTTCCCCATGATGAAGGGCGGATCGTTCATTGATGACTGAGCCTGTTCGTTGCGTTCAGGGATCTTGCTTTGCTCGCTTGTGTTGTGCTATGCGTCTATGTGAGCTCTCTTGACGTCCGCTACGACAGGACGTACTTGGGCTACGGCAAATTCGAGTATCAACGGGAGAGGCTAACCGGGACACTGGCATATTCCCGCCGATGACGCGTGTGGGATTGCACGAAGGGATTTGAGCTCTCTCTCCCAACGTCGAGACCCATCACAGACCAACGACCAGACAACAGCTCAATCATGCTGCTAAGAATCTCCTTCTATCAAGGGATGTGATCAGTCTATGGATTCTGGGTGGTCTCGGTCTTCCTCCAGCGATAGGGTTCGTAGGTTGTACCGTGTTTTAACATGCCGTAACTGACTTTTGCAAGGTAGCGCGCAGCGGCATGGCGCGCGTTGTGCTCAGCAGTACCCTTGCTGATCAAGTAATCATAGTAGTCGCGTATGGGGTTGGCACCGGCGAGGGCTGCCATCACAGCAGTCTTGTACACCGCTTTTAATCGACGACTGTAGCGCGGTGAGCGAACGCCATAGCTGCGTTGTCCACTGATTTTCTGGAGTTTGACCAAGCCACAATAACTGAGATAGTGTCCATCGGCTAGAAAGCGTCTCGCATCGATCACGGTGACTAGAATCTTGACCGCACCAAGGGGGCCAATGCCGGGCAAGGTCTGAAGCACCTTGAGCATTTTGTTCCCTCGACACAGCAGTGCAAACTTGTTCTCGTAGGCCGCTTTGGCGGTTTCATAGATCGTGATATTGTTTTCAACATGTTCAAGAATAAACAAGATCGTTTTGTCCTTTGCGTCCGATCCGATGGCCCGCAGCAGTGCTGCCTTTTGGTTCAGGGCCCGCACACCGGCTTTGACAACATCCTCATAGGCGCTCACCAGGTGGCGGAGCTGGTAGAGTTCATCATCGCGATGAAAGACTTCCTTCAACAGTCCGGCGCGCAGCAACAAACACAGCTTCGCGGCATCGATGGTATCTGTCTTGGGACCATCGGACAACAGTCGGTTCCGATAGGGGTCGCAAATCAGGATCTGGTCAACTTCATCACGAACTTCCAAATACAACCAATGCGCTGTGGTGGTCTCCTCGAAGGTGATGATCTTCCTACCCTGCAAGGACCGCAGATAGCGTTTCAAGTCCTTGAGATCCGTAGGTCGTTCCATCACCGTCGGCTGTTGCTGTCGTCGGGTCAATCGAGCAATCGCCATGATCTTCGACGACCAATCCACGGCGAGGTAATGATCGTACTCCGGCAGGCTTTGCAAGTTGCCTTTCCCATTCCTTTGTGCTATCTTGTAGTTGTTCATATTGGTCTCCTTTCTATTGTGAGATGTCAAATTTCCTACGCCTTGAGTGCGTAGCTACACCACAATACGAAAGTGAGACCTTTTTTTCTAATTTACCGGGAGAGGGGACCAAGTGGAGGTGGAAGTGATCACGAAAAAGTTGACCATTCAGAACTGATCATTCAGAATG
>CAYHRX010000762.1:0-1685 GCA_964359075.1 uncultured Chitinophagales bacterium | reverse complement strand
TTTTCACGTGAGGCAACGATGCCCTTTCAGCGCGATTTTTCATGAGGCAATTCGGACTCTTGCCAAGTCCATCCGTTTTCTGTATCTTGCGGCGGTTGTTGATCTCCTTCAGAGGAGAAGGGAAGCCGATTCACCTGAGAAACTCTTGAGAAGAGGCGAGCGGCTTCAGAATTTTTCCTACTCTCCTGTCGTTCGCATGAAATGATCTCCGTAGTTGCGGAGCCGTCGGAGAACTGTGTTTTCAAGGGCTGTCTCTCTCCGTGAGGGGTGGTCCGCTTCGCAGTGAGACTGTTCCTTTTCAATACCCGGAGGCATGCCGTGAGATATCAGTGTCTCGACGGTTATCTGCACCATCGCATCCCTGCCACCCACGCTGGCTCATGGGCAGAGCGTCACCAGTTACACCCTCTCGGCATCAAGCGGCACATTCGCCGCGCTCTCCGGGCAACAACTCCTTCCTTCCCAACTCAGCCAATACAAATGGCTGGCTCACGTTCAGCCAGTCAATCTCCAACTCAGTGCTCACCAGCAGTTCTCGCGTCGGGCGGAACGCGGCCAATCAATGCTCCCCCCTCCCACAGTTTCTCCAGGAGAACATGCCAGAACCATATGTTGCGACCTTTACAAATCATCATAGGAGGTAGGTCTTATGAATAGAGTAATTGTCCGACTCACTCTTCTTTTGTCCTTCTTGACCGGAATCTGTTGGGGCCAGATCAACACGGGAACGGCGGTCGGAGACTTTGGAACGATTCTCCGCACGACCAACGGCGGCGCAACATGGGTAATCCAATCGAGCGGGACGACGAATGGGCTCTTGGGTCTCTCCTTCACCGACGCAAACACGGGAACGGCGGTGGGAGCTGGTGGAATAATTCGTCGCACGACCAACGGCGGCGCAACGTGGGTAAGCCAAACGAGCGGGACGACGATTATGCGATGCGACGGGGAATCGCGCTCACACTCAAAGGTCACGGCTACGCAGTGTTCGAAGCACAAGACAGAAGAGAAGCAGTGCGAATATTGAGCGAGCAAACTATTGACCTTGCGCTCATTGATCTTTTTCTCGAACACGATGACGGCATCACAATCGCCGACGAAATCCGGCAACAACATCCTCACACGAAACTCGTGATCGTGACTGCTCATGGCGACAGTGAACGAGCGAGACTCGCGCACCGGATTTTCAAAGAAAACTACTTGGAGAAATCATTACTCGAAGAGAGATTGCTGAAGAAGATTGAAGATGTGTTGAGTTCACAGCAGTTTGTTCCGACCGCAGGAAATCCGACAACGAAGATTTAACAGGGTGTCTCGACATCCATCATTATCCAATCACAACATCACAAATTGGAGGTGCACAATGTACAAGATATTGCTTGCAGCTTCTTTGCTCCTTCTGTTGGGAGCGGGTACAGCGATTGCCCAGCAAGTCGTCATTCACATCGGGCAAACATTCAGTTCGGAGGATGGCAATGCGGCGTATGACGAAGACGGCGTCCGAAACGGCACCGTTATCTGGCGGGGAGGCGCTGTGCATGTCGTGTACAATTACCAGGTGTACGGGACAACGGAGTTTCCCAATCCGGTCTTCGTTATACCTCCGAGTGCCATCGTAAAATTTGCCCAAACGTTTAGCACAAATGGGGGCATTACATGGACTGCGGCATTTGATGGCCGCATAG
>CAYHRX010000761.1:0-1687 GCA_964359075.1 uncultured Chitinophagales bacterium | reverse complement strand
CAGGCATTGGGCGGAAGGACTTGATCAAGTTTGCGCGTGAATGGGGCAGCACTGCCGAGCATACAAATGGCAAGTGCATGATCATCATCGGCGCGGGCATCAACCACTGGTACCATTCCAACCTGATGTACAGGGCGGGCATCCATGCGCTTATGTTCTGCGGTTGCATCGGCGTGAACGGCGGCGGTCTCGCGCACTACGTCGGTCAGGAAAAGCTGGCGCCCGGCGAGCCGTGGGGCAACATCGCTTTCGCAAAGGATTGGTACGGTCCGTCTCGGCAACAAAACGCGCCAAGCTGGCACTACGTGAACACCGACCAGTGGCGGTACGAGAAGGAGTTCACCGATTACCACACCGTTCCGATGAAACAAAAGGATGGCTCTCTCGCCAAAGGCCACACGATGGATGTGCAGGTGAAGGCCGTCCGCAATGGCTGGCTGCCGTTCTATCCGCAATTCAATCGCAACTCCATTGATCTCGCGAAGGAGATCGAAGCGGGCGGAGCAAGGTCCACCGACGACATTGTGAAGGAAGTCGTCCACCAGCTCAAGACGAAGAAGCTCCACTTCTCGGTCGAAGACCCCGACGCTGCTGAGAACTGGCCGCGTGTGTGGTACATCTGGCGCGGCAACGCGCTGATGGCAAGCAGCAAGGGACACGAGTACTTCCTGCGCCACTACCTCGGCACGCACGACAATGCGGTTGCTCAGGACCTTGCAAAGGATTCGGTGAAGGAAGTAACGTGGCACGACAAAGTCCCGCACGGCAAGATGGATCTTGTTGTTGATCTCAACTTCCGCATGGACACGTCGGCGCTGTATTCTGATATCGTGCTTCCTGCAGCTACGTGGTACGAGAAGGCCGACCTCAACTCCACCGATATGCACAGCTTCATTCATCCGCTCTCGGCTGCTGTTCCTCCGTGTTGGGAGTCGAAGAGTGATTGGGATATCTTCAAGGCGATTGCCAGGAAGTTCTCCGAGCTTGCAGCGTTGCACTTCCCGAACCCCGTGAAGGACATTGTCGCGACACCGCTGGCCCACGATTCTGCCGCAGAGATCGCCCAGCCGGCGATCAAAGAATGGATCACGGGTGAGATCGAAGCCGTTCCCGGCAAGACGATGCCCAACATTGCTGTCGTCAGTCGTGACTACAAGAACGTCTACAACCAATACATCTCCTTCGGGCCTTTGGCAAGACAGAACGGACTAGGCGCTCACGGCACCAAGTACGCCATCCAGGATTTCTATGACGAGATGGTGGAGACAGGTCCGACCGTGACCTTTGAGGGGGTGAAATATCCGTCGCTTGCCAAGGACGTTCACGTAGCCGACACGATTCTTCACCTCGCGACAGTCACGAATGGTGAGCTGGCCTATCGTTCCTACAAGAATATGGAAGAGAAAGTCGGACTGCCGTTGGCGCACCTTGCCGAAAAGAACCGCGGCACGCGTGTCAGCTACAATGATCTGCAAAGCAAGCCGATGCGTTTGTTGAACAGTCCCATGTGGTCCGGCCTGACGGAGAACGGACGGGCATATTCGCCGTTCACTTACAACGTGGAGGCGCTTGTGCCTTGGCGGACGCTGACCGGCCGACAGCATTTCTATCTCGATCATCCAGGCTACATCCAGTTTGGTGAGCATCTGCCCACGTACAAGCCAAAACCTTCGGCGATTCAATACGC
>CAYHRX010000760.1:0-1697 GCA_964359075.1 uncultured Chitinophagales bacterium | reverse complement strand
CCAGAAGCTCCTGTATCGTCGCTATGGCTCTGTAGGGGCCGCGAGCGAGGTAACCAAGCCCAACAATCGCCGCCCCGATAAGAATCAGCGGCCACGCCTTCAATTTTTTCCGCCCTTCTGCCATTTACCCACCCACACCGGGAAACAACCCTCGTTACTACAGAGTCTTTGCTGTTATTATATCATCGGCTCGTCCGCCCGAATCTCTGTATTTTTCACTACGCAGCGACATTTTCAGCAATAAAAAAGGGCTGCAAGCTCAATGCTTACAGCCCTCGGTTGTTACTCTGGTTCTTCTGATTCAGGACAATGGCCGCCAAGAGTGGCACTGTCTTATGCCTGATCCATGCCCCTGAGAAAACACCATTTAGTTCGGCTTGCCACCTTTCTGCACTACTGCGACAGAATCAGTGCCTTCAAATGAAGGGCCACCAGTTATATCACCGGTCACACTCAGCGGGAGTTCTAGAGTTGGCGTAAGCTCCAGTCCAGAGGTAGGAAACTTGACCACCAGCATCTGCTGCTTACTTCTAACGGAAATCTGAGAAGGCCGTATATCATCGTTAAGCCGGATGCTATCCTGGACGATTTGTGTAACATCCAAACCATCTGGGGGCCAGATATAGCAGGTGATCGATTTGGTGTTGGTCGCAATGGTGTCAGGGACTATGTCAACGGTCACTTCACTGGCTGTTGCTGTAAAGGAGAACGAGGCGCTGTTTGATTGCGAGGCAGTGGAATACTCAGGACTAATCCCCGTTCCTGCTTGCGAGTATGCTTCAAGGAGGTAGGTTTTGCCATCAACCAGCCATAACCCATGAGCAAATGGAATAGAGCTATTACCAGATAGTCCATTTCTTACCTCTTCCCATATTGGGGTTGTGCTATCATCGGAAAACAGTCTCACATGGACAAACACCTCCTCAGGATGGCGACCGGAATCGCCTCCCATGTCAATGTCAATCTGTCCACCGACGTAGAAGTACGCTGGTGACGACACTTTGGTGAAAGATAGGGCAAACGTCGAGGCAGCACCTCCATGGATGTCCAATGCTCCGGTGGGTTGCGTGCCCCATACGGCTGATGCAAAAGCTGGACCATCTGCCACAACTTGATCTTCCGAAAACAGAGAGTCCAGCGATGCCGATCCAGAAACACCGTAATTAGTAAGGGAAGAATCGAGATGAGCATCAACAGGACCTAGCGGTACTGGAGGGACCCATTCTTCTGTGTCATAACTAATATTCTCCCAAGACTTATATCCAGTTCCTCCCCCGACCTGCTGCTCGGCTCCGGTCATATTTATTAGATTTCCCAGAGCCGTCGTGCATACAACAAATTGTCCGAGCGCAAGAAACAACACGATCCTTTTCATCACTACTCTGTTTCCTAATTGCCTTGTTGAACGTTCGATACACATGACTTGCCCTTTCCAAAAAAATATAATGAATCTGGATTACAGTTCCCTGCCATTGAAACTTTGCCCAATTTAACAGGGGGGGGTACTTGTCAAGTTGAAAAACTAAAAAAATTGAGGTTACAGAAGTTTTGTTTAGGCCAATTTTAGGAGTTCTTATCTTCCGGATTACTAACAAGATTGCGAATCAGAAGCTTAGTGAGTGTTTTCTGAGCCTCGCTTTCGTTCATACTTCACATCCGTCTCTTTCCACTTCACTGTGAATCAGCGTATGACGAAT
>CAYHRX010000759.1:0-1699 GCA_964359075.1 uncultured Chitinophagales bacterium | reverse complement strand
CCCTTCCACCCTCGGCGTCGATGACTGAGACGCATATCTCGTAATCTCCGGTCGGTACACCGCCGATATTATTGATCACGTCACTGAACTTCTTGTTTGACTCGATTACCCTGACGGGTGCGATGTCCTGGGCGTTGATAACTTTGATGCCGGGCTGCAGCGTGAACGTGCTGGTTGTCCTTACTGTAATCGGTCCCTCTTTGACCACGGCGGCCCTATCCTCGGCGGCCTTGAGCTGGGTGGCCTTACCCTGGAGCGAGACCCTGTACGTGGTCTTCGTGGGAGTCATGAGTGTTACCTTCCACATATGCTCCAGCTTGAATTGATACGGCGGTGGTTGCTGAAGAACGACGGTGATTTGGGCCATCACTTCTTGCCCACCCAGTAGAGCCAACCAGGAGAGCAAAGTTTTACAGAGACAAGATCTAGTGGACTTCATCTCTTCACGTCCTTGGAAACGATTTGGCTATTCTTCCTACTTACTGGGGGACCATCTCTGGCCCACATGCCTTAACGGTGGCCGCCATGTTTGCAACCGCAGTCGTCAGCAGACTTTCCTTCAGTTTGAGGAGTGATTCGCTCTGCAGTTGCTTTTACTTCTACCGTTGAAGATGGATCCAATTCGCGAAAAGCCTCAGTGTACTCCTGCTCTTTCATCATCGCATCCCCTGTTCCTGGGGTATTCTCGCCTCGTGGTTTCTGTTTCTCCGGTTCTGCGGTTTTCATTTGTTGCTCCAACTCTTGCTCAAATCGCTTGAGTTCTTCTGGAGAGGGACTAACCCCAGTAGGAGTTGGTGAAACCAGCGTGCCATTTTCAACCGTGTAACACACGAGCGTGTCGCACGTGACGCACGTCGTATCTGTAAATTCATATCGTATGCAGAACTGTATAGTCTGTTTACAGCATCTTAAGAGTGATGCAGGCGGCAGAGGAGGAAAAGCCAGCCACAGGGTTGGAGTGTAATTTCCTGTGGTCATGTTGATGGAGGTTGTTCCGTTCACATCTCCCCACACAACTTCCCTGCTATACTGCAGGGGGGTCGGAGTATTCGGCGGAAAAGTCAGATGAGGGACAAAGGGCCCAATGTTATTCGCACGAACGAAATTCCCAAACTGACGGCTGTCTCTTGGACACTGCTCACATTCTCTGTTGTTGTAGGTAACAGAGACGTACTCAATTGTTGCTGCAACTTTCCTGATTCTGTTTGGCCCTGCTTCCAACTTAGGTCTTAGTACGTAGTACCCGGGGAATTGAGTGATTGGGCTGAACTGGACGGTTGTCACATTGGTAGAGAATTGATCGCAACAGCCGCGCGGAGGTGGGACAGTGAGAGTATCATTCCTAAAATCCAGTTGAATTGTACCCCCGGCAGTTACTTGGATATTACTATACACACCATTTCCTGGAGAACTATATGTGTAACCGGATTCTAATTGCTCAGAAACTGAGTAGGTTCCTAATGGAACATCCAAAAAATAATATGCTCCGTACATGTCAGTGGTAGTGGTAATGGGGCCACCTGAACCTGCCAGAATGATAGTCCAACCGGACAAATACTCGCTGGTCTCACGTACGCCGTCATGGTCCCGGTCTATCCATTTAAAACCAATAATGTTTCCAGTAGGATTACAGCAAATAGGATTCTCTAAACTTAATCCCTTGGCAGTAACCCAGCCGAATACATTCAACCCCATTGCT
>CAYHRX010000758.1:0-1709 GCA_964359075.1 uncultured Chitinophagales bacterium | reverse complement strand
TGATCTTTTCATGGTAACCTCCTGTATTGGTTGAATAAGTGGATTAGGTGAAACGGTTTGTTGCCACTGATACAACAAAAATGTTGTCGCGAGTATTCCCCGATGTCCTCCTCCGTTGGTGAATGTTCAGTCAGTTGTCAGAAGAGCACGCCGACAGAAAACTTGTGCACATTCTCGAGCCGGCCGAACTTCTCAAATGCATAATCGAACTTCGCTATAAGACCACCTCCAACATCGTATCGCAGACCGCCGCCCACCGTGAATTCCTCCTCGCTGCCTTTTGCAAAGAGAGACTTGTATCCGGCACGGAGCGAGAGGATGCGCTCGAACCCGGTGAACTCCCCACCGAGATTGACGCTCTCAGAATTGTCGTTCGGATGGGCTGCATCGACGCAGAGAGTGACTTCCTTATCGTCATCAGAAATGGGTTGGTAGGCGAAGCCGATCCTGAGATTGAGCGGAAGGTCAAAGGCATCTGTTGTGAGATTGGCATTGACGTTCGCGTTGTTACCTTTGTTCTCTGAGATGTCTTTCTGCACCAGTAGATCATCGCCGGTCATCCTCATCTTGGTTCCGAAGTTTGAAATCGCCACCCCGAACTTCAATCCTGGAAACGGCGTCGTAAAAAGCGTGCCCACGTCGACGGCAAATCCTGTTGCACTGGAATTCCAGATGTGTTCATTAATATACTTCACATTCCCACCGATCGAGAACCAATCCGTGAGCTTCTTCGCATACGACACTCCAACGGCAAAGCTTCCTGCCGAGAAGTACTGCCCTGTTCCTTCGGGGCGGTCTTCAGTTGTTCGCTCCATCTCAGCCATCGAGAGAGAAGTGAAATTCACTCCTATGATGCCGACATCCTCCATGGGCATGATGACGCCGCCGTAATTGAAGTCGATATCCGCCAGCCAGTTTGCGTGGGCAAACACCGCCTCCGACTGAGTGATGGACGCCAGGCCTGAGGGGTTCCAATACATCGCTGAGGCATCATTCGCGACAGCAACGAACGCTCCGCCCATCCCAAGGGCTCTCGCACCGACCGGTATACTGAGGAACTTTGCGGCGGTCGTGCCAACCTTGGTAACCTTTTGCGCACCAGCGTCCGCAGAGATCACCAGCGCTGCTGCGAGGATCCATGAGGTGTATCTTGTCAAGCAGTTCACGTGCATCTCCTTTTCAGATTATCCTGTGCCATCTACTTGATCACAGCAAACTTGCCGATCTTCTGACCGATTCCCGGTGCGTCAATGTGATAGATGTAGACGCCGTACGCAACGGAGAGGTTGTCGCGGGTCAGAAGGTTCCATTGTTCGGAACCGTCAAGCATCTGGCTATCATGGTTGATCGTGGCGACGAGCTCGCCGCTGATGGTGTAGATGCGGATAGTGCACACCTGCGGGAGGTGGTTGAAGTGGAGTGACCGCGGGCCCGGACCGCTGGCAAACGGGCTTCGTTCCTCCCATGTTGCCGCTCCAACGTACGGGTTTGGCACCACCTTGATGCGATCGAGCTCCTTCTTTGCGAGATTGAGATCCACCTTCTGCGTGTCGGCGGTGAACTCAAATACGTCTTCCGCGCGGAAGAGCTTCGAGAGAACAATCGTGCAGGTATCCCCCGGGCGTGGAGCCCTGCGAGCCGAATCAAACGTCGCCTGGAACCACCATGTGGTTTTGAGCGAGTCACGGGCATCCCGCTCAAGGAACACG
>CAYHRX010000757.1:0-1717 GCA_964359075.1 uncultured Chitinophagales bacterium | reverse complement strand
CGCTACCTCCGTCGTTTAAGATATCGCTCAAGGAAGGGTATCGCACCGCAGAGAAGGCAGAGGAGATCCAGAAGCGGATTCGACAGCTTAAAGGTGTTGACGACGTTGTCTACCGGAAAGCACTACTGGAGTTCATTGATAAGCGAGCAAAGACATTCTCTCTCGTCGCGCTCGGGCTTGGAATTCTCATTACACTGTCAGCTGTTTTTCTTGTCTCGAACACGATCCGTCTGGCTATCTACTCGAAGCAGCGGATCATCGAGACGATGAAGCTTGTTGGTGCAACGCCAGGCTTCATCCGCCTTCCCTTCATCCTTGAAGGTATCGCCCAGGGCTTCCTCGGCGGGGTCATAGCATCAACGGTCATCTATCTTCTTGTTGAAGTTGCCTTTCCCCGGTTCGCACCCGAGCTCACAGAACTACTCTCGACAGATTACCTCCTCTACTCAGCCCTCATCATCGTCGGGATTGTGCTTGGGTTCATTGGGAGTCTCTTTTCAATCCGGTTGACAACTCGTTGAGAAGTTTATCGGGGAATCGATTGAGACGACTGCTTCCTGAGGTGTGACCTCTTTTGAAGGATTATCTAATGTGGACGAGCTTTTTTGTTTCTACAAAGTTTGGAGTTTGTAACCGGTAGAAGTACACGCCTGACGCCGCAATCTCTCCGCTCCAATTCTTTCCATTCCAGCTTACCCGGTGCCTCCCGACATCCTGTACTTCATCGACAAGAGAGATCACTTCACGCCCGAGCAAATCAAAGATTCTTATGCTCACGTACTGTCTGGTGGGCATTGAGTATTCAATCGTCGTCTCTGGATTGAACGGATTCGGGTAGTTCTGTGCAAGCGAGTATTCTTCCGGCACACCGGTGTTCTTCACTGCTTCCGCAACCGTTAAGTCGAATGATGGTTTCGCGAGAGCAGCAGGTGATGCTGTATTAAAGAAATAATCGATGAGACTTGTAAATGCAGGTGCAGGGCTGCCTGCATTCCCAATGAATGGCCCCACTGAGCTTACGGTTAACGTGTGACTGAAGCTGGCGGCCGTCGTCCAGCTCGTGCCATTGTAGGAGTACGACTCTGTCCACTGGGTCCCCTGCCGTTTCACCCTCAGATACAGCGGGTTACCACCAGTGATCGTCACGTCGCTCCTGACTGTCGGCGTCCCTCCGACAAAGCTCGCAGCAAACGCTCTCGTCCTCGAGGCATCCTTGACAAAATCAAAGCGCAAATAGTTGTTTGCGTCCTGCTGAACAATGATACCCCCCAACTGATATTGTGCGTTCATTGTCGATTGGAATTTCACTTCGACCTCAAAGTCGAAGTTAGCGACAGGCTGCATAATCCTTGGCGCTTTGTTTCCACCAACCCACACATCGTGTTGCTGACCAGCGGGCAGCGCGATGGAGACCTGACTACCGGTCATGGTGAGTGTTGCATCATTCAGCGGATTGATGAACGTCCAGAGTGATGTGTTGAGGCTTGCAGCGTTGAAGTTATCCGAGACCGGGGCACCGCTTAAAACTGTGAGCGTCGCCGCAGTACTTGTCGTATTCCCAATCGAGTTCGTTACCACGCAGCGGAACGTCGCACCGCTGTCTGCCAGCGTCGTTGCCGGCGTCGTGTACGATGCACTCGTCACACCAGATATGTTTATACCGTTCTTCTGCCACTGGTACGTTAACGGTGGCGTACCACTCGCCGCGACACTGAAC
>CAYHRX010000756.1:0-1718 GCA_964359075.1 uncultured Chitinophagales bacterium | reverse complement strand
CAAATATTGCAAATCTTATCCCATAGTGTTGCACTTGCTCATTGAACTCGTGAAATCAGTCGACGCTTCTCTCTGCCAGTATTCATACACGTCGTTCAGTGTCTGCTCAAGTGGAATGGTGGGAGTCCAGCCTGTGGTGTGTCTGAGCTTCTCGTTGCTGCCATAGACTACCGGGATGTCGTACGAGCGGAGACGGGAGGGTTCAGAAATGATCTCCACCTTGACGTTGGCGATCTGAATCAGGGAGTTGAGGATATCTTCCACGGCCACGGGGTTGCCTGCACACACGTTGAACACCCCTGACTCAAGGCCGGCGTCAAGAAGCATCCAGTACGCCCGTACAACATCCCGAACGTCGGTGAAATCCCGACGGGCTTGAATGTTGCCTACGCGGATCTTCGGTTCATGTTTGCCCGTCGCAATCTCTGCCACCTGTTTGGCGAAATCGGAGCACACAAACACCGGGCTCTGCCTCGGTCCAACATGGTTGAATGGCCGCACTACAATCACATTCATCCCAAAGCTCATCGCATACTGTTGCGCTATAAGATCAACACTCGCTTTGCTTGCTGCGTATGGGTTGTTGGGCATGAGGGGGAAGTCTTCAGTGATCGGCAGGCGGGATGGCGGGTCGACTCTGCCATACACTTCTCCGGTGCTCACGACGAGGACCGAAGGGTTGGCCTTGCCCTGCACCTTGAGCGTGCGGGCCGCCTCAAGCACATTCACTCCGCCGATAATGTTCGCCTGGAATGTGGAGGCAGGATCGGCGAAAGCTGTAGGGACGAATGCCTGTCCTGCGAGATGGATGATCCGGTCAGGCCTGACATCATGAATCACGGCAGCGAATCGCTCGCTGTCGAGCATGTTCAATGCGTGGAGATGAAGCTGCGATTGGATGTGAGAGATGTTCTGGAGGGGTGCGGATTCCAGGATTGTTCCGTGGATGTCAACACCGGCAGTAGCCAGGAGAAACTCAGCAGCGTGGCTCCCGACGAATCCATCGATGCCGGTGACGAGCACGCGCATGGCTGTCAGCGCCTGTCGAGTTGTTGTTCCAGTCTCGCAATATCTGCTTCGACCATCATGCGCACAAGTTCGGTAAAGGACACTCTCGGCTTCCAACCAAGGACCCGCCGCGCCTTGCGTGCATCGCCACGCAGCCGGCTCACCTCGGCAGGTCTGTAGAGCGTCTTGTCGACTCTGACGTATTTCCGCCAGTTCAACCCGACGTGCTCGAATGCCAGCCTCGCGAACTCACGCACACTGTGCGACTGACCTGTCGCAATAACGAAATCACCCGCCGCTTTCTGTTGCAGCATCAGCCACATTGCTTCCACATAATCGCCGGCATACCCCCAATCGCGCTTCGCATCCAGGTTGCCCAACCGCAGCTCTTTTGCCAGGCCGAGCGACACGCGCGCAACACCATCGGTGATCTTGCGTGTCACGAATTCAAGACCACGTCGTGGTGATTCGTGGTTGAAGAGAATCCCTGAGGCGGCGAAAATGTCGTAGCTCTCACGATAGTTCACCGTAATGAAGTGGCCATACACTTTGGCAACACCATACGGGCTGCGCGGGTAGAACGGCGTCAGCTCATTTTGCGGTGTCGCCCGCACCTTCCCGAACATCTCGCTGCTGCTCGCCTGGTAGAACTTGATCTTGCGGTTCACCAGTTTGATGGCCTCGAGCATACGCGTAACACCGAGCGCGGT
>CAYHRX010000755.1:0-1719 GCA_964359075.1 uncultured Chitinophagales bacterium | reverse complement strand
GAGTTGCCACAAGGTAACTGAACGAGCCGTCCAGGTCGATGAGCGAGGCATCCAATACCTCTCTAAGCGTCAATCCCTGTGACAGCCGCTCGGCAAGATAGACACTGATAATTTCAGAGTCATTGTCAGTGTAAAACTTGATGCCGTGCTGCTCGTAGCGTCGGCGTAGTTTGTGATAGTTTGTGATATGTCCATTGTGGACCATCGCAAGGTCGGGCATGCCGTGCGCCCAAAAGGGCTGGGAGTGGCTCAAGTCAACGCGGGATTCGGTAGAGAGCCTCGTGTGTCCAATGCCGTGGGTACCGACAAATTGCGAGATGCCGTAGGTTGCATCAAGGTTCTTTGGAGAGCCAACTTGCTTGACTACCTCAAGCGTATGCCCCACGCTGACGACTTCGATGCCGTCATCCAGGGACTCAATAGATTGTACCAACGGTTTTGTATCCCCTTGCGGATGGATGACGAATCGGAGATATTCGGCAGTTGTTTTCACCTCACGCACCGGGCCGAACTTCCGCGACTGCTCCACAATAGAAGCGGCCTTCTCCTCAAAGGCCGCTCCCCCACTCAGTTTATCCTTGTCTCCGAGCTTGACCCGTACCACAAACCCATTATCGCGCGGATGGCTATAAAGCGCTACACCTGCCGAATCAGGTCCCCGCCCTCCCAAGGGCGTGAGCATTCTGAGAAGGGTTTGCCCCACCGGGTTTTTTTCATTTATGGTCTTATCCAGAAAGCCGACGATGCCACACATTCTTTTGATTCCTCCTAATTCCTTAGTAGACGATTACACTGAGATGAATTCAATCTATCATAACTTGCCAGAGACATTCTGTCAAGCAATTTTCGATCTATTAGAGCGTGTTTTTAAAAGCCTCGCTGCCCAATCTGCTCACTCGTCAGGGACCTTGAGCCAATCACCACCCGATTCATCGGGTGCCACTTCGAGCTTCGGTGGCTTCATCACCGAGCGTTGGTTTTCTATTTACCAAAGTCAAGTGCGCTTCAAAATCGTTTATGTGTCTAAATCCGCTCCGCCACGAGCCACATTCGTTGTTAGCCGCAAGAAGATCTCTTCGAGCGTCATTTCGACGGGGCGCATTTCAAGCAGCCCCCAGCCATTCTGGGTAATACACGACGCAACTTGCGCTCGGACATCTACATTCAGGGCACAATTGACATGGAAAATCAAGGTGTTGCTATCGCTCAAGTTCCGCTTCGCGGCATCCTCAGCGGATCCGGGACCTTTCCTTTCGACACCGACGACATTTGGGATTTTTTCCAAGGCGGTTTGGACCTCCTCCGCTGGCCCCGCCACCTCCAGGTAGAGCACTTTCGCATCGCCAAGTTCTGTGCGCTCACCATCACCCGAATCAATGGAGACTGCGCGTCCATCGGATAGCTTCACATCGCCGGCAATCCGGCCTTCGCTGATGACGATCAACCGCTCGCAGGTCATGCTCGCTTCAGGAAGGATATGCGTGCTGAGAATGATCGTGTGCTCTTTGCCGAGTTCTTTGATCAGTTCGCGGATTTCGATAATCTGACGCGGGTCTAATCCTGATGTGGGTTCATCCATGAACATGACATCGGGATCATGGATGAGGGCTTGCGCCAGGCCAACGCGCTGACGATACCCCTTGGACAACTGACCGGTGATTTGGTTGCGACACTCCGTTAAACCACAAGACTCAATGGCTATATCCAACCGGGCAGCGC
>CAYHRX010000754.1:0-1721 GCA_964359075.1 uncultured Chitinophagales bacterium | reverse complement strand
GTCGTAGATCATGCCCACCAGAAGGAAGAGCGCTCCGGTAGAGAGTCCGTGGTTGACCATCTGGATGACGCTCCCTTGCATGCCTTCCTCGTTCACGGCGAAGATGCCAAGCACGACAAAGCCGAGATGGCTCACTGATGAATACGCCACGAGTTTCTTCAGGTCAGCCTGCACCATTGATACGAGTGCGCCATAGATGATTCCAACAACAGCGAGGCCGGCGATGTACGGCATGAATGTGAATGTCGCGAACGGAAACAACGGCAAACAGAATCGCACAAGCCCATATGTTCCCATCTTCAGGAGAACGCCGGCAAGGATGACGCTGCCTGCGGTGGGCGCCTGCACGTGCGCATCAGGCAGCCACGTGTGGAATGGGAAGAGCGGGACTTTGATGCAAAAGCTGAGCGCAAACGCGAGGAACATCCACGATTGGATCGACATTGGAATGCCGGGAGCGATCTTGTAGAGCTTCATCAGGTCGGCTGTGAACATCCCGCCAGGTTGTGTTGACGCGTAGTATCCGAGCCAGATGATTGCGACGAGCATCAGCAAGCTTCCCGCCATTGTGTAGAGGAAGAACTTGACTGCCGCATAAATCCTCTCTCCGCCACCCCAAATGCCGATGATGAAGTACATCGGAATCAGCATGAACTCCCAGAAGACATAGAAGAGGAACATGTCGAGCGACATGAACACGCCGAGCGTTCCAACTTCCAGCAACAGCATAAGAGCGACATATCCCTTCAATCGGTTCTCGATTGATTCCCACGATGCCAGCAACGCGATAGGCGTCAGGAAAGTCGTGAGCACGATAAGCAACAATGAGATGCCGTCAACACCGATGAAATAGGAGATGTCAAGACTGGGAATCCAGAGATACTTCTCAACGAACTGCATCTCCGCTGAGCCGGCGTTGAACTTCACGAAGAGCCACACCGAAACAAGGAACGAGGCTGTGGAGAAGACGAGGCCGAGAGTCTTGATGAGCTTCTTGTTCTCCTCGTTCATCAATGCAATAAGGATTGCACCGATGAGTGGAAGAGCGAGTATACCAGTGAGGATGAAGGTTTCGTTCATAGAAAATGTAGAGAAAGATAATCCTTCGTGACGCTGAAGCGCCACTCAGGATGACAACAGCCACCCAATGATGGCGATGACGCCAACCAGGAACACGAATGCATAGCTCTGCACAACGCCGGTTTGCGCAACACGGACTGTGCGGCTGACAAACCCGAACGCGGCCGCAAGCGCGTTCACGAACCAGTCGATCATTCCAACATCAACCACACGCCAGAGGAGTTTCTCAGACCCCTTCACGGTTGGAGTGATGACAGCGGCCTCGTAAGCTTCGTCGACAAAATACTTGTTCAGCAGAAGCTTGTACATTCCGGCAAACCGATTGCTCAGGGTATCAGGAACTGCGGTCTTCTTGAGATACCAGGTTCGGGCAAGATAGATCCCGACAACAGCAACGCCCACCGAGAGGACCATCAACACATACTCGACCGGTTCAATATCATGAACACCGAGCAACATCTTCTCATTGGCGTTCTCGAACACCGGTTCCAGCCAATGCTCGATTGCGTTGCCACCGCCGAGGCTGGCCGGTACCCCAACGAATCCACCGACTATCGACAACGCCGCGAGAATGATAAGAGGCACTGTCATCGTGGCGGGGGCTTCATGTGGATGCTTGCCGGGGTCCCAACGCTTCTCCC
>CAYHRX010000753.1:0-1722 GCA_964359075.1 uncultured Chitinophagales bacterium | reverse complement strand
AGCCGCCGGCGTATTCACCTCGATCCAGCGTAGATTTCTCCCCCGGAACATCGGCTCGCCCTCCTGGTCCGCCGTCGTCTGCGATCCGTAGCGCGCCAACTGTTGTGCGGTGATCGGTTCCCGGTGCCCATCCTCGAACACCAGCGCAAAGGACTCCTTTACCGCATGGCTCACGCGGAAGACCTGCGACGTCGTCTCCCTGACGCCCGTCGGCAGCAACTCCTTTCCCAAGAGCGCGTTGATGAAGGTACTCTTTCCTCTCTTCACCTCGCCGCACACCACCACATCCACTTCCGGGTTGCGCAGCGCCTCCCGTGCTTTCACGAAGCCCGCACCCGGCGCGGGCATCGCCCCACGCTTCTGCTCCGCACTCACCTGATCCAGCAGATCCAGTACCGTCTCACGAATCCGCGATGCCTTCGGCTCAAGTTCAGTCCAGTTCATTCTCAGTCACTCCCTTCGCTTGCCAAGCGCTTCCTTTTGAAACACATGCTGCTCCACGAATTCCGACATGAATAGGATGTCTCTCAGGATGGTTTCACCTTCTGGGGGCATCACTTGTTCAAGGCTCCCTTTGCCAATACCGGTCTGTTTCTGCCATGCAACGATCCATGCCGCAAAGAACACCATAAGATGCGATGTGTCTTTATGCAGCTCATTTAGAAACCGATGCACCTTGGCAATATCGTCACTCGATTCCAGGTTGTGGCCCTCAACTTCCCGAAAACGATGAACCAACTTGTTCCGGCTCTCCAGGAATCGATCAAGCACCTCGTCGAGACCCGCTGAATACTCAGCACGGTCTTTCATCTGTTTGAAAAAGGAACCCAGCGTCTTGCGTCGATGCGTCTTCTTGATGTCAAGGAGTCGCTCGTAAGTCAGCGGCGAGCCATCCTGCAGAACGTAAGTGAGGATCAGATCAATGAGCGTTTCCACCGACTGGGATTCGATCACAATCAACCCGACACTGGCGAAGATATCGTCCTTTGTCATCTTGGCTCCCGCCCAACGAACCTCGTCCAATTAGGTGCGGCTACGCGCCACAGCGTACCATCACACGCTTCAGCACACCTACGATGGCTCACACCATGCTTTGCACTGCGCGTTGAAGAAATCCGCTCGTCGTTGCGGTGGTGCTCGCTGCGTGCCGTGTACAGAGAAATCTTTGGTCGACCCAGGCGCGGTTGCCATGAGTGCGCCTCCTGTGAATTGAATTGCCGCTTGCTGCGCACACACGAAGGCAAGAACAGACTCCTGCCGATCTTCCTGCGTGGGTTTCTCCAGACGCTTCTGCGCAAGGAAACGGAGCACTTCCGACTTGTTGTGTTCCGCTAGATCAGCCTGAAGCGCACCAGCCTTCAGATCGACAAGTACGTCAACGTACTCTGGGCATCTCCCTCCTGCCAGATATGACAAAGGGCCTATTTTTGCATGATACAGCATACGTTCGTTGATCCTCTCTTTGATTCGCACTTCTTACCACAGTCTTCGTGTCTGGCAAACACCCCTAGGCCGGCGTACCTCCGGCACGCCCGTCTACGGATTCCACCAGCACGCCGTCGAATACGACGTCCCGTAATCTGTCCCCATTACCGCCATGTCAATTCATTCCCATCGTCTTCTGGCTCATAGAGCAGTAACTGCGTTATTTCCTAATCCATCATCGCATAGTTCTGCCCTCGACGGTCCATATTCACTTCCCATGACTTCGACCTCTCCGAC
>CAYHRX010000752.1:0-1723 GCA_964359075.1 uncultured Chitinophagales bacterium | reverse complement strand
TACCCAACTCGCGTCGGGCAAGAAAAATCGGCGATCAGTTGTGAGTAATTTGCCTGCCAACCCGCTCGCAAATGTAAGACGTGGCGTCGTAATCGGGGTCGAGATGGCCTTGCTCACTCGCCATGCTTCGCATGTTGAAATCACAGGGGAGCAGGGACCAGATTCCTGAATCGGGCTTACCAGTCAGCACCAATCGGTGTTACGGTCTTGCTTTTGGCAGGCTGAAGCAGTCATACACCTATAGTGTTACGGTGGATGACTGTGGCGATTCGGTTTCTTTGGTGAAAGAATGCCACCAAGCGGCAGGGTTGATTCCTAAGAACCCCTCCACTCAGGATTCGTGCGGCGTTTTCGGTTTGTGAGGATGAATGAGTCCGATCAGGTTGGAGAAACACAAAAAGAAAACTATGCTGCGCGTGGGTGATATTAACGCAACTGCACGGCGTGAGGGTACGCCAGCTCTATGCACATTGACTTTGCACACGCTAACCCGCTCCCAAAGGTTAGAAGTAGCATCCTAATCGGGGTCGAGACGCCTTGCACGCTCGCCGCCAGTGGTGGAATCACGCGGGAGCAGGTACCAGATTCCAGCTCGGGCTTAAGCCTCAGCACCAATGCCGATGACGGTCTTGCTTTTAGAGTGTGCGACCATAATCATACCGCAGCTTACGCCGAAGTCAGCGTGAGGACGATGGAAGAGGCTAATGAGTTTCTTTATGGAGGAATGACGCGAGTAGCGTCAGAGTCGATTCCAGCGGACGGCTTCGCTTCGCTCGCTGCGCTCGCTCCGCTTCGCCGCCGCTGATGCCGAGTCGTTGGGCGGCCCTCGCATCAGTCGCCACCGAGAAAGGTATTAGCGCCAAAGTCATATGAAGCAAACAATCCTGTCAATTGCATCGTTGGCTATCCTGCTGATTGGGTGTGCACCATCCGATAACGCTTTGCATTTTGAAGCCTCGCCTGTTTCGGACGAGATTTCTTCAACAGAGGCATCTCCCGTGCCGTCCCAAACTTCTCGGGGAACTGTGGTTGCAGAATCCGAGTATGGGAGAATCATTGCCCTCGATTCGGGGGCCTACTCGGTTGAGCTCGATGAAGCACCCGACCCGCCCGAACGCTCAGAGACAGAAAGGCTGAAGGCGATAGAGATCATTCAAACGTTTTGGGGCGCTTCGCACTTGTCGCTCAATTATGAAGGTCTCCAACGCCATCCAGAAAATACGGGACTCGTGGTTGAGACTTATACATCTGCGACAGCGCAATTTCTAGTGGATATTCAGAACAACATGGTTGTTTTCATGCAGACCAACACCGTCTCTGAAGGGATCAGCACAACATCAACTGAACCCGAGTCTCTCAAGGAGATTGTTCGAGAGTTCATCCTAGCCAGGAATCCATGTTTTGAGAGAAGCGAGGCACAACTCGAATTAGAAGAGGGCAACAAAGGAAGCAATTACTTCTTTCGTTGGCGCAGTCCGCAGCCCAATGTCGATCGCCCCTGGAACCAACCTACTTTCATCCAGGTGGGTATCCATGAAGAGGGAACGGTTTTTAGCTATATCGACTCCGGGATATGTTACTTGGAAAGTCAGTAGGTGAGAGTGCCGCCCAACAGTCGTTCCAGCGGACGCGGGGCGTGGCCCCGCGCCGCTGAACTTGACCGCTGGCCCCTAAACAAAAACGCCCCATGCGTTCTCCGCAAGGGGCGTTTTGACTTTCTGGC
>CAYHRX010000751.1:0-1730 GCA_964359075.1 uncultured Chitinophagales bacterium | reverse complement strand
ATGCTTCTGTAGGTTTTCGTTGGCCTTCTCTTCATGCCATTCGAAGTTCCAGTTCATTCCAGATGCCTCTCCAACTAGGGGTCTGACTCAACGTAGAGATTTCTCGGTCGAGATGCAATCATGAAGAGCTTTCTAAGTGAGTTGAACGGCAGAGTTGTGCAGAGATGAAAAACTGCTGCTTCTCAGATAGTTCAACCGCAAAGCGCGCAAAGATGAACAAAGGGCGCAGAGGACAACCCTCAGCGTCCTTGCTGTTGGTGGTTGCCATTCAGGGTCGGCTTTTGTACCTTAAACCCGGCATTGGGGTGATCTCAACATGAAATATGACAAGGCCAAAATCGAAGAACTGCTTGTCTCCTACCTGGGTGGACTTCCGGAGGTCGAGTTCGCCTACATCTTCGGGTCGTTCGTGCTGCGCGAACGCTTCGAGGATATTGATGTTGCAGTGTACGTTGGCAATCCATCTGTTCTTGATGATCGCACGACGCACCCTTATGGTTACGAGTCAACCATCCTCGGCGAGCTTACACGGTTGCTGCATACCGACAAGCTCGACTTCGTGGTTCTGAATCATGCAGGTCCAACGCTCTTCACACGAGTCATCAACAAAGGGAAGCGCATTCTCGACAGGAACCCGGCAAAGCGGGTCGAGGTGGAGAATGCTGCCCGTCGTGAATACATCGACGCCGAACCGATTCGGAGAATTCAGAACTACTATCTCCTGCGAAAACTCCGAGACCTCCATGCCTGACCTCAACGTTGTCAGTAAGCACCTGCTGGCGATTGTTCAATCCATCGCGCAACTGAAACGCCACGCGCCGTATAACGAGGAACAACTTCGGGCAGATCTCGATCTCTCATGGATTCTCGAGCGGGGTCTCTCACATCATTGCGGCGGACTTCAATGACCAGTGGGACTCCTACGCCGAGGCAGCAGCAATCCTGCGCACTCGCAACATCATCAGCCCGGACCAAGAGGAGCTACTCAACAAGATGATCGGGGTTCGCAACAGATTGAGCCACCAGTACCTTGGTCTCAACCTCAACGTTCTTACCGATGTCGCCAACAACAAGCTCGGCGGTCTCATTGCATTAGCGGAACTCATCGCACGCTACTGCAACCTTCCTTTGCCGAACAGCAAGTAACCCCTCGTCCTCGCCAGGACGCAATTAGCGACTGATGTTACGCACTGAGCCGGCACCTATATCAGCATCACCTGTCCGGTGAAATCTTTCTTCACGCTACTGCAAGACGGTGAACGGCTTCACAGTCATCGCCCACAGTCTCAAAGGGATTTCAGGAAGAAGGAAATCCTGAAAGCTGTCACTTCATCTTTTCAAACGGCACATTCATCACGCGATACTCCTTCCAATCCTTGTAGTCGAAGTGCCACCATTCGTCGGGGTTGACCGTGAAGTCTTCCGCTTCCATTGCTCGGCGAAGGAGATCGCGCATCCGTCGCTGTTCCGGTGTCCCGCCGGTGTAACTCGATGATGCTTTCAGGGTAAAGTCGTCGTACGCGCTCGGCATCTCAACTTCCTTGCCCATCTTCAAGTCGTAGAGTGAGCAGTCCACAGCACAGCCGCGGTTGTGCTTGGAGCCTTTCTTCGGGTTGGCGACGTAGATGCGTTTTGATGGGGGCGTTTTCTCCCAGAAATCCTTCGTCACCGACCACGGACGGTAGCCATCGAACACGAGTATGCCGTAGCCTTTTACTCGCAGCTTCCGG
>CAYHRX010000750.1:0-1730 GCA_964359075.1 uncultured Chitinophagales bacterium | reverse complement strand
GTGCAACCATTGACTCGACACGCTGCTTCCGCTCGGCCTGACCCTGCGGCAGCAGTGCGAGCTGTGAGACTTTCGCCGCTACGAAGAGCATCGCCGAGCCGTTCTTGCACGCTGCGACACATGCGCCGCAGCCAATACATGCCGCAGCATCGAACGCCTCATCGGCGACGACCTTCGGGATCGGGATGGAATTAGCGTCTGGCGCGCCGCCAGTTTTCACACTCACGAACCCACCCGCCTGCATGATGCGCTCAAACGCCGTGCGATCCACAACAAGGTCTTTGATGACAGGGAATGGCTTTGCACGCCACGGCTCAACCACGATGTGCTCACCATCCCTGAACACCCGCATGCGCAGCTCACATGTGGCAACGCCGCGATGCGGTCCGTGTGCGCGGCCATTGACGACCACACCGCAACTGCCACAGATGCCTTCCCGGCAGTCATGGTCGAACGCGACAGGGTCTTCTCCCTTCTTCACAAGTTCGTGGTTCAGGATGTCGAGCATCTCCAGGATCGATGCTTCGGGCGGGATATCCTTCACTGTGTACGTGACGAACTTCCCCTTATCATTCCGGCTTTTCTGACGCCACACTTCAAGCGTAAAGTTCATTACTTGTAACTCCTCTGCGACGGTTTCACGTATTCGAACTGGAGTGGTTCTTTGTGGAGCTTCGGCTCTTTGCCATTACCGGCGAACTCCCACGCGGCGACATATGAGAATTGCTCGTCGTTCCGCCTGGCTTCGCCCTCTTCGGTCTGGTATTCCTCGCGGAAGTGCCCGCCGCATGACTCCTCACGGTGCAGTGCATCGCGGGCCATCAGCTCGCCGAGCTCGAAAAAGTCCGCGAGACGTCCCGCGCGCTCGAGCTCGTTGTTCAGGCTATCCTCCGTGCCGACAAGCTTCACATCCTTCCAGAACTCCTCGCGCAACTGATGGATCGCCTCGATGGCTTTCTGCAATCCCGCTTTGTTGCGCGCCATGCCCACATTGTCCCACATGATCTTACCCAGTGCACGGTGGAACTCATCCACAGTCCGCTTGCCGTTGATAGACATGAGCTTCTTGATTTGCTGGCGGACGTCGTTCTCGGCGTCGTTGAACGCCGCTGCGTTGGTGTCTACCGAGTCGAACTTTGTGCCCGCAAGATAGTCACCGATCGTGTAGGGCAGAACAAAGTAACCATCGGCAAGTCCCTGCATGAGAGCGCTTGCACCGAGGCGGTTGGCGCCATGGTCGGAGAAGTTCGCTTCGCCGATGACGTATAGGCCCGGGATCGTGCTCATCAGGTTGTAGTCAACCCACACACCACCCATCGTGTAGTGCACGGCAGGATAGATGCGCATTGCAGTTTTGTACGGGTCCTCACCGGAAATCTCATGGTACATGTCGAAGAGATTGCCGTACTTCTCCTCGATATTCTCCTTGCCAAGGCGGTTGATTGCATCGGCGAAGTCGAGATAGACGGCCTTCTTTGTGGGCCCGACTCCGAAGCCAGTGTCGCACATTTCTTTCGCACGCCGGCTGGCAACGTCTCGCGGTACCAGGTTGCCGAATGATGGATACAAGCGTTCGAGGTAGTAGTCGCGCTCGTTCTCAGTGATCTCTTCCGGACGTCGTGTGTCGCCTTTCTTCCTTGGTACCCAGATGCGACCGTCGTTGCGCAGGCTCTCGCTCATCAGCGTGAGCTTGGACTGATACTCGCCACTCTGGGGAATACACGTGGGAT
>CAYHRX010000749.1:0-1737 GCA_964359075.1 uncultured Chitinophagales bacterium | reverse complement strand
CTCACACACGCCGCTACGGCCGCAACAGCCGCTGTTGCCGGTGATTATTTTTGGCGCTGCTGGAGAAGCCAGTCGTCGATCTCTGTGCGATAGAACTTCCAGAGTTTGCCGACCTTAAACCCCGGCAGCAGCCCAACGTCAGCCTGATATCGGACTGTGCGTTCCTTGAGGCCTAGGATCTCTGCGACAGCAGAAGAACTGAGGAGGGCCTCTTGTACATTCTTAACAGGCTTGGTACGATTACCTTGCGAACGGATTTCTTCGCTCGTCTGCATGGGACACTCCATGTTGGCGGGCGGTCGCAATCCAACGCGATCGGGCCGGGTCGGAAGCGCGAACTTCCACCCGGCCGCTTTCTTTTTTTAGCGGACGGGTCCCGGCGGCATCGAGTCAGTGCGATTCGCCCTGCAAATTGAAACGTTTACCGACGTGGGGTAATGCAGATGGGAGGGGTGAGGAACAGAATCGGTTTGCAAGGATCCGCTGATTAGCAGTGCTGTTGCCTTGAGTGCCCTGCCAGGCCACGCGATGAGGTCGCTCAGCGGTAAGGAGTGGCCGTAGAAGCGAGCGAAACCCGTAAGTTCCGTCGCTGAAACCTGCCTTACCTCGGACTCGTTCCCATCAACTATGTCAATTCAACTTATCTCATACTCCTCCTTCCAGTATTTCCTGTGTCACAGCAGAATAGCACTACCTGACCGAACCGTTAAGGTAGCCTGCGCGGATCTGATGACGACACCGACTCGGAAGGACTTTCCGGCAATATCGCGAGATTTCTTGGGCTCGAAGCGGCCGTGGAGCAGATAAATAGACCAGTTGCGGCGCCTTCGGCTGGATGGAGTGAAGTAAAGGAAGCTGACAGCTCCCTTGGCAGCGGGGCTCGCGCGGGTTCTCTCATCCGAGTTCACGCCATGGTCATGCATGCCCTCAATGCGACGCGCTGCCCTTTTTCTCAGGCTTCGAGGATGGAATGAAGAAACCCGTTACGCCGCGGCTAAAGGGGTGGAATCACGTCTGTCAGGTTGCAGGCTCTTCCGACAGCGTTTTACGCGCGGGCGCCCTGGAGATCGGTTACTCCTGGCTGAAACACGCCTTGGACGCCGCCGGCATGCGTCGCTCAAGAGACAGCACGGAGGAGAATGTCGCGTATCGGCTCCTCGCTCATTCTGACGAGTTCAAGCAGCACGGCCTTACCGTTGCGGAGATTCGTGAGGCCGTCCGTGTGCGTCGATTCTGCGCTGAGCGTGGACGCGTCGAGGAACCTGATAAGTGTTTGACTGCAGCTGAGACGATGCGAACGGCATGGCACATCCTTAGTAAGCATTTTGTAACGATGCAATCCGCAATAGCTCTCGGCCTAGAGATCCAATGCAGGGCGGACATCGCAACGGTTTGCCTCTATGGATCGATGGCGAGAGATAGCGCGGATCCGAACGACATAGATTTACTTGTTATCGATGAAGGCGAGTATTCGGGAGATGTAGGGTTTGGACGGTACGATGAAGGGACGTTTAGCCCAGCGGCTCATACCATCGACTGCCTGGAAGCGCTTGGCGTAAGCAGCAACAGACTTCAGTCCTGTGCACGTTGTCGCTGGCTCGATGTTCGCATAATAGACGGCAAGAGATTTGGTCACGATCTCGAGTACACGAGCGAACTACAAGCGGCCCAGCCGGATCCCTGGTTCTTTGTGAACATCGCTAGGGACTTGCGGATGCTTAGCGACGACGGCTTTGA
>CAYHRX010000748.1:0-1746 GCA_964359075.1 uncultured Chitinophagales bacterium | reverse complement strand
GGAGAGTCTGGTTGTCGAAAGGAAACTGTTGCTGGAACAACTCCAAAGAATTGGAAAACTTTTGAAATGAGCAAGACAACTGATTTCAACCCAGACAAGGCTTGGTTCATCAAACTTGGCGAAGGCGGCAAGTGGGAAAAAGAGTGCATCGAGAATAGCAATTCCCTCCGACTTGGCTTTAACGCCGCACCTCACGAATTTTGTAGTCAAGGCAAATGGAACGAAGTACGTGAATCGCTCAAGGTGGCAGGCTATAAGAAAATGACAGACACTATTCGCCAGATCGCCTGCTTCTACAAATCTGATGAAAACATTCTTTGGGTAACTTTTTATGCCGACAGGCTTTGGTGGTGCTTCTCGAAACGCGAAATAATTCAATTACCCGACAAGTCCAAAACGCGTCCTGCAATTGATAAATGGCATTCCGTAGATTTAAAAGGGAACCCGTTGTCCACAAGCCAGTTGAGTGGAAAACTGCTTCGCGTGCAACGTTTTCAAGGAACCATCTGCGCCATAAAAGAGTTCGATTACCTCGTAAGAAAAATCAAGGGTGTTGCACGCTCTGACGTTGATGCCGCGAGAAACACGTTATTGGAACTTGAACGAAATATTGCCACCATCATTCAAGACCTAACACCGAAGGACTTTGAGATTCTGATAGACCTCATATTTCGTCAGGCGGGTTGGCAACGCGCAGGCCCTTTGGGAGAAACCCAAAAGATTCTTGACCTTGAATGACTCTCCCGAAAATACTCGACTATCCGAGCACAAATGCACGGAAGTAGCTTGTCGTATGCCCTGACCGACCTGAGAACCATGTCCAAAATGAAGACAAAAAAGAAGACAGGGATGCCGATTGCAGTTCAATCCCATCCTGGGATTCATTTGTTTCACGCTGCGCCTTGGCTTTCTCGACCATGTAGCGCTGGATCCGTCGGACATTGACCATGAGGGCAGAACCGATCATCATCGCGCCAACTCGAAAACGCCCGCGCACGGGCAGCTGATCATTCGAGAATGGTCGTTTGAGTGCGCCGACAGTAGCTTCAACCGCCGCACGCAAATTTTTCCCAGTTTGATGGTCGGCCGCACTCCGCTGTCGTCGCTGAGCCACATCCAGTTGTCTTTGACTGAAGCGCAAGACTCGATAGCGGTTGTGCTTGCTCACTCGGCTCGGACAGCGTGCCAGGAGCGAACAGGCCTGACACAACGTCGCGTCGAAGCGAACCCTATACAAATGCGGCTTGCGTCCCGGGGCTACTGGGAGGCACAGGCTCTGCGGGCAAGTGAGCTGCTGAGGCACTCCCTCTGCGTTGCTCTGAACCTGGAAATCGGCCAGCCCCAGGCGCGCCGGATTCGGCGCCTGGCCGCGTAGGTCGGTCGGAATTTGAATGACGTGATGCTCACGCAAGACTTGATCCGCTGCGGGGCTACAAAAGCCCGCATCGTTGTGGAGGATCTCCACTCCGGTCCGCTTCTTCAAGTCCGGCAAAGCATCGACCAACAAGGTGGCGTCTTCGGTCGTATTGGGGGACGTCTGCACTTGGACAATTAGTTGGAACGGGTTCACGGGGTCACAGGTTTCGGTCACGTTGGTGATGTAGCCTTGGTAGATTTGGTTCCCTTTCCGCCGAAAGGTCGCTTCGGGATCATCGGGCGAGAGCAGACTGTTCGCACTGATCGCTTGTCCTGGTATGGCTTGAACCGCTGGTGTCTCAGGGGCGCTGGCCAGCTGGGTGGCCAGCG
>CAYHRX010000747.1:0-1752 GCA_964359075.1 uncultured Chitinophagales bacterium | reverse complement strand
AACGTCATGAATCAGAATTTGGAGCGGAGCGACAATATTCTGGATTCATTGGTTCGGCTTTCTATCTTCCGGCAACTTCATCTTCGGATTAACATCTTGTGTGCCCAGTAACATCATCAAGAGAGAAATCAGTACAAGAAGCCCGACGACAGCAAGAAGCCAATCGGGGGGAAAGATTGGACTCGGTGCAGTCCATGGATATCCAACCGATATTCTGATGGGTGTGTCGAACCATGGCAGTGGTTGCCGCCCGTGTTGTATCCAAGCAATGACGTACCATACTGCCATAATGCCGATAGCGACACCCAGGAGATGCAGGCCGCGCCACGCCAAAGACATTCCGTAGAATTTGCCACGATGTTGTTCCGTTGTTCTGCCGTTGGGAAGGAACCCTGGTTGCTCATCAGTTGCACCGGGAATCACGGCCTTGGGTTGCGCGGGAGGCGGAATAGCTTCACGAACGATTTTGGCGGAGTCGTCCGGAGCGCTGATGTATGTCTCATGTTGATTCATGTCCATATTCATTTTTGCCGAACGTTACTTCTGAGGCGCGGAGGCGCCTTGCGACGGTGTCCCGCGCTGCGCGGGTACACCGTCGCCTCCTGAAGGGGGTTGGATGTCTTTCTCGATTCTAATCTTCCTTAAATGTGTATGTCCGTTAGCGATCAGAACCCCAGCTGTGCAAACGAGAAGCACGGAGGGTCCGTATTGATTGGTGATGAACGAAAACCATGCAGAGAGAGGAGCAGGAGTGACAATTCCATGTTTTAGGACAACCGGAAGAAAGAATGCCAGCAATAGACAACATACTGCCCCTGTGTAGCACAAACAGAGAGTCTTCATATCATTCCTTCCCTGCATCCAACGTTGGCCTTCACGCGCGGAGGAAGCCGCGCTCGGCGCGGGTTCCGAAGTCGCGTGCGAGGCTTGGTTGGGAATCCTATTCGTTCAGATCCAGCGCTTCTCCTTTGAGTTCGAGAAGTCGCAGCACTCGTGCCTGCAGCAAGCGCAGTTTTGCCCCAGGCAGAGCTGCTTTGTAGCCAGAACCTCCCGACCAGCCGTTCGCCACGAACGTCGTTTCAAGACCTGCGAGCTCCTCCCACTTGGACTGAGCCTGATTGAAGAGGGCAAGCTGGTCGGGACTTCGTACAGCGAGAAGCTTGCGATGGGACGTCAGAATGTCATCCATCCGTTTCTGCAAAACGCCGATACCGTGGAGAGCTCGTGCCATCGTCTCGAAGGTGGATGGTCCCTCGTCCACGTACTTCTCCCAATCGTATTCTTCCGGAGGAGTCTCTGACCAATCGGCTTGCGGAAGAACACTGGGCTCTGGATGCTGATACGTGGGCACAGGTGGGCTTGAGATGCACCCGACAAGGAAAAGCATGCCCAGTATCAATATCCTCTTCATCTTCAATTCCCAACGTTCCGCAGCAGCGGCGGCGCAAGCCGTACGCTGGCTGCGGTTGTTGGCCTCAATCTCGTGTTTCTTGATTTCTGCGACGTTGAACGAAGAAAGCAACCAACCAGATTGCCGTGGTGAAGAGCAAAGGTGTGACTCCCCAAAATACGACCATCTGCCCAACTTCGCAACTGTGATCCAGGTCTTTCTGTTCTGCCGTCAAACTTCTCTTGAACTCGAAGTTGTAGTCGTACATGGCCATGGGGGCGAGTTGGATGGTGGCGAGGCTCAAAACAACTGCCACCACGGTGATCAAGACCAATGTCGGTACTACCATTGCCTTTAGCCAA
>CAYHRX010000746.1:0-1755 GCA_964359075.1 uncultured Chitinophagales bacterium | reverse complement strand
CCTCGCCAAGCGAACGCTCGTTGCAGTACATCGCCGCATCCGTCCAGTTGATCTGATCCAAAGGGCCGTTTGGATTCTTGAAGTGAGAAGGATCGGAAATCTGAAACGTCTTGAACTGCTCCTGGACCACTTCGCATTTGTCCATGAGAAAGGAATCAACCCATACCCTGTGTACCGGAAACTCGTCAGGCGTTCCCTTGGCGTTTCCCATCTCAAACCAGCCGGCGGGGATGACGACCATTTCGAGACCGCTCTTTGTTTTGATCACCTCCGGCGCACCTCGCGTGTCCTGCGAACGGCTGCACCCTGAGTCGGTTGGCAACAATAGCAGCAGGCAAAACACCGGCGCTGTTGCTTTAGTCAATCGCGTTCTCATTTGTTCCATTCCTCAACGACAGCTTCTCAATCGCCTAACGATGCGGCACCCCGACCGGGACCCAGTCAGGCTCCTTATTGTGCTTCCCGTCGGTCGTGATTTGAACCCATTTGCCCGTCAGGTCGCCTACACAGATGTTCCAGCCAGGTGCTTTTACACACACCGAGTAGTCCACCTCAGGGCCATAACTAAAGGCAATGTATCGGCCATCGGGTGAAAAGTCCGTGTGAGAAACGTAGTATTCATTCCTGCACTTGACGACACCGTGAATATCCGCCACCCGAGGCACTGACAAGGTCAGGTCGATGTCGGCAACATACAAGTCCCAATCGGTTTGCCCCCAGGTGATCTTTCCGCCATCGAAACTAAGGTCCGGACGGCAACCGTCGATCCCATACTTGTTCAAGTCAAACACGGTGCTCCCGTGTGCTTCAAAGGCAATGATGTTATGATCGAAGCCCATTCCGCCGGTCACGACGGCAATAAACCAGTTACCGTCCGCTGACCAGCAGACATTATAGAGATGGCTCAGGTCGTTGTTTGGGTGGGGCTCACGTCTGCCGGTTGCCAGATCGTAAAGGAACAATCCTTTGGAACCATACGCCCGGGTCGTGTAGCGCTCATATTCGCCTTCTGCATAGGCGATCATCTTTCCGTCCGGACTCCAACACGGCTCTCGGGCGTTGCCGGCGACCTTCACGCGGCCGCTCCCATCCATATTCATGTAGTACACGTTTCGAACCTTGCTCTTGCCCGTTCCCTCGTCCACAACAAAACAGACCTTCGTCCCATCGGGCGAGGCATGGGGATACATCTCATCGACGTTTTTTGTCCGCGTCAGGTTGGTTGCATCCGAGCCGTCAGCATTTATGAGAAATAGCTCCCAGTTCTCCTTGCCATCCGTCTCCCGGTAGGTTTCGTGGACAATCTTGAATGGAACCGCTGTGAGATTGAACTCGGATTTGTCGCAAGGTTGCTGTGGCAGTTGAGATTCAGTTACAGGTTGAGCTCCCGGCGTCGTCTCGACGAACGAAAAAGTACAGAGCCACAGACAAACAAAGATGCCCGTACATGATGTACTTCTCCTATAGTCAAATGTCTCTCTCATAGTATTCTCCTTATGTCCTGGCGAGGCTCATTGCTCGCTCTTTTATCCAAAGTCTATTTCTCTACCGGCTCTTCTTCGGCCCCGTGCTTGCGTAACAGTTCGACGATCTCCTCGAATTCTCGCTCCTGAGCCAGCGCAAGCGGTGTACAACCGTTCCTTGTTTTGACCTTTACATCCGCCCCGTGGGCAAGTAGCAATTCTACGACAGCGGTACTACCTGTCGTGCACGCCACATGCAGAGGTGTCCATCCTTCGTCGGCCTGGCCTTCAG
>CAYHRX010000745.1:0-1759 GCA_964359075.1 uncultured Chitinophagales bacterium | reverse complement strand
TCATTTTGGGTCGTACGAGTTCAATTTTTTGTGTCTCGTGACTTTTTCAGTGAACGTACGCATTGCGTACTTACAACCAACGGTACGCGTAAGTACGCAACTCAGTTGCCTGCCTGCTCGTCTCGCTTCCCGTCTCGCCTTCGGCTCGCCGAGGCGGACGCTCGCCGAAGCGGACCGGACGGGCAGGGACAGGCAGGCGTCTATTCTGCTTTTAGACTAAAGAACCCTGCCTTGGAAATGCTGTGGGTGAAGCGAAGGAACTCCCGGTGTGTGAGGCAGGGATGCGCTTCGAAAAGACTTGCCGAAATCTATGGGAGAAAAGTGCGAATGTCAAGACAATCGGTGAAGAAACCTCAAGTCTCAAATTCCAAGCTCCAAACAAGCAGCAAATCCTAAAACAAGGGCCGTTCTGCTTTGGAGATTGGGACTTAGGATTTGTTTGAGATTTGGTGCTTGGAGTTTCCCACGGGTCAACAAGAGTAGGCTATCTCGTCCGTTTGATCACCACGAGCGTCTTGTCGTCTGAATACTCCACCAGCTTGTTGAACTTCTGAACATCTTCCAGGATAAGCTGGCAGATCTCTCTCGGTGATTTTGCACGGTGCTCGCGCAATTGGTGGATGAGCCGCTGCTGGCCGTACATGGCCTGATTCTCGTTTGAGGCTTCCGTAATTCCGTCCGTGTGGAGGAGGAGGACGTCGCCCTTCCTCATGAGAGCAAATTCGGCTGCGTACTTCTCGTTGGGGAACGGGCCGAGGATTTGTCCCGTGGCAGGGAGCGTTTCCACGCCGTCGGGATTGGCGCGCAGAAGGATGGGGTAATTGTGGCCGGCGTTGACGTAGTAGACCAGTCCGTTGTCGGAGGCGGTGAGCTCGGCAAACACCATTGAGACGAAGTGTTCGGAAGAGAACGTGCGGTTCACCAGCTTGTTGATTTTGCCGATGAACGCACCAAGCTTGGTCTGATACTCAATCCCCATTCGCAGAGCCCCGGAGACGTACAGCGCCTGGGCTGCGGCGGCAAGTCCCTTGCTTGCCGCATCGCCGATCACCACCCCGAGTCTGTCCTTATCGTCAGATGCGTGCAGGTAGTCAAAGAAGTCACCGCCAACAACTCTGTCCGGCAAGGACACGCCGTAGAGATCGTAGTTGTGGAACCGCAACTCGTGTTCAGGCAAGATGCTCTTCTGGATTTCGCGGGCCTTGTCCATGTCCTCGGCAAGCAGTTTCGCCTTCCTCTCAATGCGTCTGCTTTTGAGTGCGCTGGTGACCACATTACTGATGATGTTCAGCGCGTACGTCATTTCGTTCCTCAGATAGTCGGCGTTGATCGCGATAACGTACGGGTAAAGGTCGTGCCCCTTCCAGCGCACCAGCTCACCAACGCCTGTTGCGGCGTATGTTTTGATTCCCTTGTGGCGGAGGTACTTGTTTGTCTCAGGGCTGAGGATGGTACCACGCCTTGCAAGCTGGAAGAACATCGGGTAGTCATTTGCACGGAGACGAAAGTTCTTCTTGATGAACTCCATCTCACCATATTGTTTGATGATACGGTATGTTCCAAATACCGGCTCCAGCTTCCAGATGCGCCCGCCTTTGATTGGGATCTCTTCGATCTGGATGATGCTTTCGAGGATGAAACTGAGCAGTTGTTCCTCGGTACGGAACTTCTGCTCCGCAAGCGACCTGATCGTCCTATAGAGTTTGTGTTGGTCCATTCGAATCCGTTGATGAAGTTTTCTTCCTGCTTCGCAGTATGA
>CAYHRX010000744.1:0-1760 GCA_964359075.1 uncultured Chitinophagales bacterium | reverse complement strand
AACTACATCCGCATCGGCGGGGTGAGCCAGGACTCTCAATGGAAGATTGACGCTCGCTACAACAAACGCGAGCTAATTCAAAGAATCGAACGTATCGCGTTCTACCGGCACAGGGTCCATCTCTCGAACAAGGATGCCACGCAATTCATCTCGACGATCCGCCCTGATCTTCCTCCCCGTACACTCATCTACTTTGACCCACCCTATTACGCGAAAGGCCCACACCTTTATCACAACTACTTTCGACACGAGGATCATGCGGCGTTGTCCGATGTTGTTCGCGGCCTTGCTGGGTACCATTGGCTTGTATCATACGACAACACTCCAGAGATAAGGAGAATGTATACCGGCTTCGAACGTGTGCAATATTCCCTGCATTATTGTGCCGCATCTTCCCGTAGTGGCCATGAGGTCATGTTCTTCAGCGACAAAACGAAACGTCCCCACAAAGCCATGACACCCTTTTCAGTTTTGCAGCAGGAAGCATCTTGAGCGTCCAGATCGTAAACATGATGCTTGTAAAGACTCTTCCATGGATAGTGTTTGCTGGATTAATATCGATACTGGCCACCGCGTTTCAACTCTTTGTTCTTCCCCGGCTCAAGGGCCGGCTTGGCGAAGCGAGTATTAACTTCTGGGCAAAGCGATTGCTCGATCAGGGTGTTTACCACGTGATTCCCGATCTTATGTTGCCCACGCCGGATGGCACCACGCAGATTGATCATGTCATCGTTTCACGTTACGGCATCTTCGTGATCGAAACCAAAACATACAAGGGTTGGATCTACGGGGATGAGAAGGATCCGCAATGGACTCAGGTTATCTTTCGCCGAAAGGAGCGCTTCCAGAACCCACTCCGACAGAACTACAAACATACCAAGACCTTGTCCGACCTCACCAGTATTCCCCACGAATACTTTAAGTCGCTCGTTGTCTTTGTCGGCGATTGCGAGTTCAAGACCGATATGCCGGCGAACGTGGTTCACATCCGCGATTTCGTAAGGCATATCAAGAACCACCAGGTTCCCATCATCAAGGACGAGCAGGTGCCCGAGATCGTGACGACCATCCAGGAATGGGCATCTACAGTCACAGACGCTCAGAGGGCTGGCCATGTTGCTCATGTCCGAGAGAACAAGCGACCCGTGAGTATGGATTCCACCGCACCTTCCTGTCCCAGGTGCGGTTCTTTCATGGTTCTTCGGACCAGTCGCAAAGATGGCAGTCGATTCTGGGGGTGTAACACATACCCGGCGTGCAAGGGCACAAGGCAAGCCGCAATAGCAACTGGAGGAGTGAACTCATGACAGATCAGCGACATCGCGAGAGAGTACTGGCGGAATTGCTCTCATGCGGCCTCATCGAGATTCGAGCCCTATGCCGAGAGGGTCGGACCAAACAGGCGGAAGCCCTCGCTGACGCCATGCACAATATCCCAGCCTTCCTCATGGACCCAGCGGCATGGGATGTCGAACAGTTTGCTGTGGAGTTTGCGGGTTACCAATCCCGGTACGCAGGGAAACGACGAGGATCATGTAGGTACGACTATGTGCACTATCTCAGCGCCATAGAGAAGTCTCGATCGCCACGAGCAAAATCGAGGAAGCGCTGATCATGGTCGCCGACCAATCAGAAAGCATGCAGTACCGCATACCGGCACATCTTTCGGATTTCCAGCGAGAGATGTATGCACATCTGATCAACTGCAAACCCAGGGTCAAACCAAAGTTTAACAGTTAACAGACTTCTGGCTCGCATTT
>CAYHRX010000743.1:0-1761 GCA_964359075.1 uncultured Chitinophagales bacterium | reverse complement strand
GAACACGCGGGTTGAGCCGGTCCTCGTGGAACTGCGCAGCTCCCGTGAGCTGGTAACCGTCCACATCAATGTCATGTGTCTGCCCTGCTAGTGTGTAGCTCGGGCCGCGGTCACGTACGCCCGCCTGGTTGTCCCATCTATAGCCGACCAGAGGAGTGAGTGAGAGGAATTCGATTGGATAGTATTCAAGCCCGCCGAGTAACGAATGGAATGTCGCGGTTCTAAGCCCGACGGATTTGTTGTCGGAGTACACGAGCGACGTCCATTGCACCTGTGAAGCAAGGTCCTTCACCAGCGGGCTCATGAGGATGAGCGAATGGTTTTGCTGGGTGCTTTGGAGCTTCCGCTGCGAGGTTGACGTGCCTCCGTCCAACAGAATGACGTTGGAAGTGTATTGCTCGTTCAGCCTTACGATTGTTCCCCATGCAGTGGTATCGTTCACAACAGCTCGCCCGATCCAGTTAAACGTATTCAGGTTTCGTTCAAGGCTGATGGCGGCGGAATTATTCCGTGCAATGGTGGAGGTGTCTGTGGTTCCGAGATCCGAAACGTGGGGAGCCTCCTGTGCCTGGACGAGACCGGTGCACAAGAGCAGGCACATCGGCAGGAGGATGGTCGAGCATTGCCATATGGATGTTGAGGCGTACAGCTGAGATCTCCTAATTGAGCATTGCTATGTCTCCACGCGCAGGTATTGCCACGTTGCTGAAGCCGGCTTCGCGCAACCCGCCGCCAAGCTTCTCTACCTGGTCGAGGTCGCCGTGGACGAGGAACACGTACTGCAAGCGCTTGCGGTTGAACTTGCTCGCGTATGCAAGCAGCTCATTCCTGTCGGCATGGCCGCTGAAAGAGTTGAGCACAACAACCTCCGCTTTCAGCTCGTGAGGTTCACCGTGGATGTTGACGAAGGGTTCCTTCAGCACAAGCTTCTTTCCGAGCGTGTTCTCTGCCTGGTATCCGACAATCAGCACCATGTTCCTAGGGTCGGCCACAGTGTTGGCAAGGTGGTGGACAATGCGTCCCGCTTCACACATGCCCGAAGCAGCGATCACGATGAACGGTCCGGAACGGTCATTGAGTTCTTTGGATTCGTTGACGTCGCGAACGTATCTCAGACGATCAAAGCCGAAAGGGTCGTTGTTCTCGGACGATGTGAGAATGGCAAGTGTCTCCTTGTCAAAACACTCTGGATGTCTCTTGAAGACATCCGTGACGTTGACTGAGAGGGGACTGTCGACGAACACGGGGATGTGGTCGATCTTCCCCTCAACACTCAGCCTGTGCAGCATGTAGACAATCTCCTGCGTGCGGCCAACGCTGAATGCAGGAATAACAATCTTGCCTTTGCGTTGACAAGCTCTCAGTATTGGTTCAAGGAGTTGGTCACCCATTTGTTCGACCGGTCTGTGGAAGCGCCCACCGTATGTGCTTTCACAGATGAGGTAATCGGCGTCGCCGACGAAGGCCGGATCGCGCAGGATCGGAAGGTTCGGCCTGCCAAGATCGCCTGTAAACGCCAGGGTTCGGAGTGTGGAGTTCTCCTTCAAGGTGAGTGAAACAGCGGCGGAGCCAAGGATATGTCCCGCATCTTCAAACCGGCATTCAACGCCACCAGCCACCTGAAACCGTTGTTCGTAGTCCACGCCCCGAAACAATGGGAGGGTGTCATCCACATCTCTTTCTGTATACAATGGCGCGACAGGCGGAAGGTGTTTCCTCCGGTGCTTCTTGTTGATGAACTTTGCGTCCTTCTCCTGGATG
>CAYHRX010000742.1:0-1771 GCA_964359075.1 uncultured Chitinophagales bacterium | reverse complement strand
ATATGTCAGCACGGCGTCTCTGACCGTTGGGAAGCGTCGGCACGACTGCTGGGCTGTGCGATCGGGGTTCAGTAGACGGCAACTCACGGCACCAGCTTCGGCGTGCGAGGACAGATAGTCGAACATCTTCTGGAGGCTCTCATCGATGACGACCACATCACTTCCCAGAAGCAGTACAACCTCCCCCTTTGCTGCAGCAACTCCCTGATTGTTCCCTCTGGCGTACCCTTCGTTACGGACGTTCTTGATAAGACGGACATCTGGAAAGCTCCGGGCGATCATCTCGGCACTGCCATCATCCGAAGCGTTGTCAACAACGATGATTTCAAATGACACCTTGGGAGGGTGCCCTATAATCGAGCGGAGTGCCTGTTGAACGAGTGCACGGGTGTTCCAAGTGGTAATGATGATCGAAACCTGAGGTGTGTTACTCACCGTTCATGTTCCCCAACTGCTACGCCCTGAAGTTTTGAATAGAGGGTGATGAGCGTCCAGGAATTCTTTTCCCAATTTGCACTCAGCCCTTCTGCTCGCGCTTGTAGTGGTTTGTCATCGTTGCGTGGACCGCATGTCATCTTACAGGAACAGAATTGTGGATTTGCACAAATACCCAGTTGTCATTCCGTTTTTCCAAAACCCCGGTCAACCTCTGGCCTTCGCTGCGAACAGCTTTGCCTTCAAGTACCATATCCCAATCCCATACCTGTGAAAACCAGGCCACATTACCAGCTGGATGAACCTTGATGGCTTGCTCCTTGACTGTGATCCTGTTGTTCTCGAAGGACGGAAACATTTTCTCCACGGACTCTTTCAATGGTTCCCATCCGACCCAGTGCTCGGGGGCGTCCGAGCCGTAGACGACCATGTCGGAATCGTGGGCCATGATTCTTGAGAACAATTCCATATCGTTCGTTTCCCAGACTTGCTCAAACTGATCAACGACCGATTTAACCTTCGCCTTTTCGGCCTCGAGGTCAACCTGTTGAGCGCAACCGCTCATTCCCAAAAAGGCCGCTGCGAAGAACCACCCAAACAAGTTTTTCATAGTTCCTCCTCTTTACTTTAGTGATTGAGTATTGAGTGAACGTCATTGTTGCTGTAGGCGTCTCAACTGTGTCAGGTGCTACTCGAACGCCGACGCCGCTTCATCCTGCGTGGCTGCCGAATACGATTAGTAGAGACGAACCCGTGAAGACAAAGGGACAAAGTTTGAACGCTACAAACGAATTCCTGAACCCTGTGAACAAGGAGACCAACGAGAGGACGTTAAGAGCTCCGAAGGACGCCCAGTAAACGACCTGAGATACCATGCTGCTTCGGTCAACGAACGTCACCAGCGCCACGAGAACTCCGATGAAGATCAACATGACGCCTTCGGCGATCCATTCCATTGCAATGATGCGCCTGTTATCCGCCGAGATCGCACCGAATCCACGCACCACGTTCCGCGTTGGGAACAGGTGCGCAACACCCCAACTAAACGTCAGCAAGGAGCCGATGTACACTGCTATTGAGCCATTCATTATCTAGTCCTTCTTTCAAATCCCGACATCGCCCGACCTTCGCCGCAGCCACCATACCACAATTGTGTCCAGTACCACCCAACCTTCGGTCTCGGTGCCGCACGCTTTATGATTTGAGCAACTCACCAGTCCATCGGTCTCGGACTGACCAAAAGGGGCATTTCGGACAAGTCGAACCTTCGGGATAGTCTTTCCCTTCTTCGTGAGGACAGCCGATGATCCTATCAGCCAAAGCGACACGTTTAACA
>CAYHRX010000741.1:0-1775 GCA_964359075.1 uncultured Chitinophagales bacterium | reverse complement strand
TCCTCCGCAACGTTGAGGGCATCGGGTGCGACCGAATCGACCTCGAGTCGGTTTGCGATTCTCTTGAACATGTTTGCGATGCTCGTGTATTGAGCTGTAATCGGCGTCGCAGCAGAATCGGTGATCGCCTTTTCAGCCTCATTCAATTCATCACCCATAAGCACGTATCTCGGCAACACGCGTAGGCTATGGAGAAAGTTGACGTGCTCGGCGCTGACCTTGTAAACGTCGCCCATCAGGTCTGCGACCTTTTGTGCTTGGTAAGCCGCGTCACGAAGCAGATAACGAGCTCGATCCAACCGCGCTCGCTGTTCTGTGGAAAGCGCTTGCTCTAGAATCGGAGTCACGCCATCGCCGGGCTCCCCGGAGACTTTGGATTCAAGACTCTTTAGACGATCTTCGAGCGCTCCAAATCGCTCCGTTTGTGAATGATCTTGGCGTCCTGCCTCCGCTGTCGTTATGAGTTGCAGATCCTCGACTCGGTTCCGGAAGCGTCTTGCGTCTCGGAACTCGCGGTAGACGTATGCCAAGATAAATACGAACAGGCTCAGCCCGATGGTTGTGACAGTCCACGGCGGGATACTCGACGGGACAACCTGCACGACCTTGGCATAGAGGCTTCTTACAGCATCGATGCCGCTATTAAGGGTCGTGAATGCGGCGCCCACGACGATTACCGAAATGAGAACACGCGCAGCTGTCTTGCCGAGAACTTTCTCGACGACCCCGGCGGCTTCGTTGCTGGGCATCTCCATGACGGCCTCTTTGAGCCAGATTCTACCGTTCTGAAACTTGATGTTGCAATTGGTAATTATGTTGTTTACAATGTTCCCATATTGGGAACATTGCAATGGACCGAGCCTTTAGATGATCCTCGTCGGAAAGCGTGCTTTAGCCGAATTTGCACGCGATCACGCGTCAGCCCGCGAAGCAATCGCGGCCTGGACGCTTGAGGTGGAGTCTGCCTCGTGGCGGACCCCGACGGACATCAAGGCTAGGTACGCTTCGGCAAGTTTCGTTGGCAACAACCGGGTTGTGTTCAATCTCAAAGGGAATCAGTTTCGCCTCGACGTTCAAGTGAATTACCCGACGCAAACAGTCTTGGTTCACCGAATTGGCACGCATGCGGAGTACGACTCATGGACATTCTGAAGCCTAATACCGCCGTCAGAGTGATCGAATCGGAGACGGACTACGACGCTGCCCTGGAGCAGATGGCCGAACTCATGGGCGCCGAGCCGGCTGTGGGTTCGGATGAAGAACGGCTTTTGAAGACTCTTGCCGTCCTGATTCGCGACTACGAATCCAAGCACTATCAGATTGCTCCGCCGGAGCCTATCGAAGCTATCAAGTTTCGAATGGAACAGCAGGGACTCGCAGCAAAGGATCTCGTTCCTTATTTGGGCAGTCGCAGTCGCGTGTCTGAAGTCCTGTCCGGTAAACGCCCCTTGTCACTAACGATGATGCGGAACCTGCATCGAGGGCTCGGCATTCCCGCTGCAAGTCTGCTCAACGAGCAGCCAGTGCACGAGGCCCCCGAGCTCGACTGGAAGCGGGTACCTTTCAAGGAAATGCGTGAACGTGGCTGGATTCGGAGCATGCCGCGCTCTGCAGCAGATGCAGCTCGTGTGCTTGAAGAATGGTCTTCGCCTTTCGGGAAGCTGGAGCTATTCCCGATGTATCGGCGCCACGTTCGATCTGCGAAGGCTCTCAATCACGAAGCGCTCGCTGTATGGACAGTTCAAGTGGCGAAGCGGGCAATGGAGACTCCCCCT
>CAYHRX010000740.1:0-1777 GCA_964359075.1 uncultured Chitinophagales bacterium | reverse complement strand
TACATTATAGAGTCAGAAGCCCTCGCCCCGACAACAGTCGGGCGAGGGCTTTGTGGTTTCCTGACCGGCCACTCCCCTTCAGGATATGCAAACGGCTTACGCGTTGCCATTCCTCAGGCTTGGGAACTCATCCCCGAGCTAATCGAAGTAGTTTACTACTCTCCTCCAGGTTCTGCGAATCTCGTCAGCACCGTCTCGAATTCCACTTCAGCTGCATAGGGGGAACTCCTGAAACATCGGCAAAGAAAACCCTTGACAACCCACCGCAACTTCCGTATATTGGAAACGTAGAATACATCAAACGTTTCCAATTGAAACAAAGCCTGATAATGTTGGCTTCTTCTTTTGTCAGCACGGAAACTGTAGACACGAATTCAGTTTCCAATTACGATAATGCCCGAAGACGAAATCATCAAAGAGAAGATCTTCTCCACCTGCCAGGATCGATTCCTCAAAGAGGGCTTCGCAAGAACGTCGGTTGACGAGATCGCAACTGACCTTGCCATGAGCAAGAAGACGTTCTACAAGTACTTCTCCAGCAAGGAAGACCTCGTCCAACAGATCATGGAACGCTTCATGGGGAGCGTGCGGGGGAACGTCGAACGGATACTCTTGAGCGACAAGAGTGCTGTTGAGAAGCTCTCCGAAATTATCGCCATGATAGGAACCAATGCCGGTAGGCTGAGTCCGGCTTTCGGCCAGGACATCCAGAGGCGGATACCGCAGCTCTGGAAGCACATCGAAGAGTTCCGTCGTCAGAGAATATCCGAGGTCTTTGCACGTCTCATTACACAGGGCGTCAACGAGGGGACCATGCGGCCCGACATGAATGCACGCGTTTTCCTGATGTGCGTCCTCGGCTCCATTGATCGCATCATGCAACCACACCTGCTGGCGAATGAATCCTTCTCGGTCGGCGATGCTGTGAAAGAGATCCTGAATATTTTCTTCCGTGGCGGCCTGACACAAAAGGGACGTGACCAGTTTGAACAACTCCAGCACTGACAACTAACAGGGTGTTGAAAAAGGAAAAGATGATCCACGAATTACACGAAGTCGCACGAAATTGTATTCAATTCAAGCCAAGATTTTCATCTAACTTGAGGAACTTATGCGTTTGACCAACTCAATCAGTTCAGCACTCCTGGGCACCGTGCTTCTCATCGGTTGCTCCGGGAATTCCGATGACCGCATCGAAGCCTCTGGGACCATCGAAGGGACGGACGTCAACATCGGCAGCGAAGTCTCGGGCCGTGTGAAGGAAGTCCGCGTGGAAGAGGGGACGAGAGTGCATCAGGGCGACACGCTTGTGCTTATTGATGACACCGATTATCAGATCCAACTTCGTGTGGCCATTGCCAACCAGGAAGCCGCCGAGGCGCAGTACCGTGTTGCAGTAGAAGGCTCACGTAAGGAAGACATCCTCCAAGCTGAGGCTGCGTTCAAGAGCGCCGACAAGGACTACAGGCGGATGAAGGAACTCCTCGCAACTCAGACGATCACGCAAAAACAGTTTGACGACGCCGAAGCTCGTTACATCTCAGCCCAACAGACGTACGAGAAGTTGGTGAAGGGACTACGACGCGACGAGATCACTGCAATCCGTGCCCGCAGAGATCAGGCGGCCGCACAGGCGGACCAGCTCCGGAAGAAGGTGCGAGACTGCCATATCCTCGCGCCATCAGGCGGCACTGTTACACTCAGAGCGATTGAGCCGGGAGAGCTCGTTGGGCCAGGCGCAAATCTCCTCCGCATCACGTACCTCGACAAGGTGAAG
>CAYHRX010000739.1:0-1778 GCA_964359075.1 uncultured Chitinophagales bacterium | reverse complement strand
GAACTGAGTCAGGACAAAAGGCTTCCGGCCTGACGCAGGCCCGGGTGAGGGTACTCGCGACAGATTTCAAAGCGGTATGGTTGAAACAGAACCCTGACGAGGCCGAACTCATGGGGCCATCAACAGTGCTGGAAGCCAAGCCCACCGGCACTGGATGGCACGTCATATTCGAGAGAATAACCATGCCGGGACAACCCGAAGGAGAGAGTCATCATTTCCTCCACGTGTATGTCGATGCGGAAGGGAAGCTGGAGAAGATTGTTCGCGGACCCGATGAGATAACGTAGCCGATAGCTGATGAGTCCGTTTCCATTGGATGCTGGGACGCGAGCACCGAAGAGGATTCAGTCGCGAAGATGAGATTCCTGATCAAAGTGGTCGTCGTGAGCGTAGTGCTTCTTCTTGCCCTGCTGGAACTGTTCCGGTTCGGGGCGGCAGCAATGCTAGGCGACGTGGAGTGGGTGCGCCAGGTTTCGAACACATGGTGGTCGGGCTTCTATTGGGTTGTGGCAGTTGCATGCATCCTCACAGGCTTTGGTCTTTTTGTGGGGGTATACCCCGTCACATCGTGTGTTTTCACGCCTGGAGGGACGGCCTCCGCGTGAGCAGCACGTTGTGCCGCAACGCGGCAACTCACGTGCTGTGCCGTCCGCCGGTCTCTATCCCCACCCACAGCATTCTGGACGATCTCGCTGTGGAATTCGGGTATACTTCAGCCGGAGAATCCCTTAAGTCCGCGCGTGCCGAATCCCGGCGCATGGTTGAGCAAGGAGAAGCCGCGATATGTGAATACGTCGAGGCAAACCGCAGAGACACTGCCGTGCGCTTCGTCATCGACGCGTTCAATGGCCGCGTCGACGCCATCCTCACAAGAGTGAAGCGCGATAACTGCGGCGTTCTCGAACAGGAGATCCGGGATGCCTTCAACCTGGTCAACCTGAACGGCAAAGCCTTCAGAGACGCGCGCATCCTTGACGCCTATCTAAATGCCCGACTCGCTGAACTGAAGTGGGCCGTAGTTGTGCAGGAGTTGGCGCGCCGTCAGCTTGAAGAACAGCGTGACATCAAGGCACGGCTCCGTGATGAAGAGAAGGCACGGAAGGAATACGAACAACAAATGCGTGAGGCCGCAAAGGAAAAGGAACTCAGGCAAAAGGCGTTGGAGGAGAAGGAGAGAGAAATCGCGGCAGCGAGGCTTGCCTTCGAACATGCGGCAACGCAGGACAAGGCCCAGTGGGAATTGAAGATAGCCGCAATGCAGCAGGCCAATGAAGGCCTTCGCCAGGACTTGGTCGCCGCTACCCAGAAGCAACTCACAATTGCGCAGCAAACGAAGAAAGGACACGTCTACATCATCTCCAACATCGGTGCTTTCGGCGAAGGTGTATACAAGATCGGCCAGACGCGCCGACTCAATGCTCAAGAACGCATCGACGAGCTCGGTGACGCGAGCGTCCCTTTTGACTTTGATGTGCACGGCTGGATCGAAAGCGAAAATGCCCCGGCCCTGGAACACAAGATCCAGAAGCGTTTTCTGGCGATGCAACTAAACAAGATCAATTCGCGCAAAGAGTTCTTCCGCATCACGCTCAAGGAAATCCGCGAAGAAGTGGACCGCCTTGGCCAGGAAGAGGCATTCAGCGTGACCCACTGGACGGATACGGCCGACGCTACCCAGTACCGAGAGAGCCTGGATATCGAGAGTGATCCGCAGAAAATGCAGAAGTGGCTTGCGCGCCAACAAGCGGTTGCCGATCGCTTGTTGCGTCTTGATTCGC
>CAYHRX010000738.1:0-1779 GCA_964359075.1 uncultured Chitinophagales bacterium | reverse complement strand
TTCCTCCAAAAGAATACATGCCGCGACTCAGGGAGATCTGTGATGAGCACAACGTTCTCCTGATTGCTGATGAAGTAATGAGCGGCTGGGGTCGTACAGGCAAATGGTTTGCGGTCGATCACTGGGATGTCAAGCCGGATATTCTCACCACCGCCAAAGGAATTACAACTGCGTATGTGCCTCTCGGTCTTTGTGCCACGACGAAGAAGATCGCAGGCTATTTCGACGATCACTACTTCTCCCACGGTCATACTTACGAAGCGCATCCCCTCACACTTGGACCCGCCATAGCGGCAATCAATGAATACAAGCGACTGAACCTGATCGATCGTGCAAAAGAGATGAGCGAGTATATTGGTCCGCGTTTGAGAGAACTCAAGGAGAGGCACTCGTCGATTGGCGATGTCCGAGGAATTGGATTATTTTGGGCAGTCGAACTCGTCAAAGATCCCAAGACGAAGACGCCTTTCAACACATACGAAGACAAAGTCAGTGGGACTCCGCTCGTGGTCGATAAGGTCGCAGCGGAGATGATGAAGAAAGGCGTTTTTGTCGTGGGCTGGGTAAGTCACCTTGTGATTGCGCCCCCATTGATAATCACCAAAGAAGAGATTGATGAGGGTGTAGAAGCGCTTGACGAAGCATTGGTTACGGCAGATCAGGAAACAGCTGCGGCTGTCGTCTAGTGTTGGTGCACGAGGTCTCTTCCCAAACTACTGAATCACTTCTTTCAGCTGCCAATAGACCGTCGGAGGAGTTAACTTCATGGAGCCTATAGCAGAAGCGATCGAATCGCTAACGAAGACACAAACTCAAATGCCGACTCTCAAAAACTTCATAGGAGGTAAGTGGGTCCACTCCGATAGTGGCAGAGTTGCGCCGAACATAAATCCTGCGAACACCGACGAGATTCTTTGTTACACGCCGCTCTCAAGTCGCGAGGAGGTTCGTGCTGCAGTTGCAGCAGCGAAGGAAGCGTTTCCCAAATGGAAAGCTACACCTGCGCCGGTGCGCGGTCGCATTCTCTTCGAAGCGATGGACCTGATGCAAGACCGATTCGAGGATGTTGCACTTGCATTAACCCGAGAAGAAGGGAAGATTCTGAGGGAGTCTCGAGGCGAAGTGCAGCGTGCGATCAACATTTTGGAGTTCACGGCGGGAGAAGGTCGGCGGCTGAGGGGCTCAACAATCCCATCCGAGCTGCCAAACACTTTCATCTATACACTCCGCCAGCCGATTGGGGTTGTGGGACTGATCACCCCGTGGAACTTTCCTGTGGCCATCCCCGTTTGGAAAATTGCTCCAGCACTCGTCGCTGGGAATACGGTTGTGTTCAAACCCGCCACCTTCACTCCGCTCACCGCTATGAAGATCGTTGAAATCCTCGAAGCAGCTGGGGTGCCGCCGGGCGTTCTGAACCTCGTGATGGGCAGCGGAGGAACGGTCGGTGATGAGATCGTGAATCACCCAGACGTCCATGCGCTCTCATTCACTGGCTCGAACGAGGTCGGCTGCGCATTGTATGAGCAGGGGTCACGGCGGGGCATCCGCGTTCAATGTGAAATGGGCGGGAAAAACCCGCTCGTTGTTCTGAGTGATGCCGATCTGGCGCTCGCTGTTGAGGGGACAATGCAAGGTGGTTTCGGCTCAACTGGTCAAAGATGTACGGCGGCAAGTCGGGTGATTGTTGAAGAGTCAGTCGCGGAAAAATTCACTGAGATGCTTCTGGCACGGAAGGAAAAGTATCGTGTTGGAAACGGAATGATCCCGGATACGGAT
>CAYHRX010000737.1:0-1782 GCA_964359075.1 uncultured Chitinophagales bacterium | reverse complement strand
GGCATACTTTGGCACTCGCGTGTTCATCGTGTTCCGCGACAGCGTGCGGATCACGGGACCGAAAACACCGTTCTCGAACTGGGGGGAGTTCCTGGGCAAGATCTGGACAGTTCCATTTCAGCCATTCACCGAACGTGATTATTTCAATTCCATGTTCCTTGCGTTCGCCGGATTCATCTGCCTGTTCATGGTGGTCCTGCGCCACAAAGGACTCGTCCGGATGCACAAGCTGGATTTCCCGCGCCTGCTCTGGGGGCTGCTTGCGTTTGGCTTCCTCTGGACAAGCGTGGATGAACTGGTAATGATCCATGAGCTCCTCGGGCCCAACCTCCCTCTTATCCGGTCCACACGCATCACCAAGTTCCCTGATGATTTGATCATCCTGGCATATTTCGCGACCGCCGCGATCGTGGTCCTGCATTACTTCAGATATTTTGTCGCACGGAAGAGCGCCTTCACCATCTTTGCTCTCGGTGTAGTGTTCCAGGGTCTTGCGGCAATCAACGGGCTGCCGGGCTTCACACTCAATGAAGAGTCGTTTGAGATGTATGGCGGGCTCTGCTACTTCGTTTCCATGTTCTGGTACGCATACTGCGAGGTGGAAGAATCGCTCGACTACTACAACCGCCTCCCGAAACCACAGCATGTCTGAGTATCAGACACTCCTTTATACGAACACCGAGGGCATCCTCACCATTACGATGAACCGCCCGGATGTGTACAACGCCCTCAATGAACAGATGAAGAAGGATCTTAATGATGCATTCAAAGACGCGGAGAAGGACCCAAGCGTGCGGTGCATCGTGTTGCGTGGTGCAGGAGAGAAAGCATTCTGTTCGGGGCAGGACCTGAAAGAGCACACGGGTCTGAAACGCTCCCTGAAGGAATCTCTTGAGAAGTCCTACAACCCGCTCATCAGAAAGATGCGGTCAATTGAGAAGCCGGTCATAGGAATGATCAACGGCGTTGCAGCAGGAGCCGGTTGCAGCATAGCGCTTGCATGTGATATGAGAGTGATGTCATCGACGGCGAAGCTCATCGAGGTGTTCATCAAGATCGGACTGGTCCCTGATTCCGGTTCGCACTGGTTCCTCCCCCGCCTGGTTGGTATGGCGCGGGCATTCGAATACGCCGCAACCGGAAGAGAAATCACGGCAGATGAAGCACTGCAGGTTGGTCTCGTCAACAGAGTCGCACCGGCAGATCGGCTTGAGAAAGTCACCATGGAACTTGCAGGCCAGCTTGCCAAATCGCCAACGAAGTCCATCGGCCTCATCAAGCGTACGCTGAACAAAGCAATGGCTGTCGACCTCGATTCCCTGCTCAACTATGAAGCGTACATCCAGCAGATCGCCAGCGAGACGGAAGACCACAAAGAAGGCGTGACAGCGTTTCTGGAGAAACGCGCCGCGCAGTTCAAAGGCAAGTAGCCTTTTCACTTTTTCCTTTTGACTTTTCACTTGTCCCATGATTTCCACCCTCGGCATTATCGGTTCCGGCACCATGGGCAGCGGCATTGCCCAGGTTGCGGCGCTCTCCGGGTTTAATGTGTTGCTGTATGATGTCTCCGCCGACGCGTTACAGCGAGGAATGGAGAGGATCAAAGAGGACCTCCGGCGGAGCGTCGAGAAGGGCAGGCTTACTCAGCAGCAGAGCGATACTGCGCTGAGCAGTATCCATCCCCATTCAACGCTCAATTCGCTTCACCGTTCAGACTTTATCATAGAAGCTGCAAGTGAAGACATGGCAGCAAAGCGTGAGCTCTTCAAGCGGCTCGGTGAC
>CAYHRX010000736.1:0-1786 GCA_964359075.1 uncultured Chitinophagales bacterium | reverse complement strand
GGTGATCTCATCGAACGGTTGCACGGGCTAAATGATGCCCAGCAGGCCGCCGTATGGGATCTTGTGAAACGCTGGGCCGAAGGCGGAGCGAACGATAATGATAAGGCTTGGGTACGAGAGAAAATTCGAGTCACGGTCTTGTCTCAGCGGGGAGCCGAACGCAACGAGAAACGGCAGGCGGACGACCTTGTTGCCGCTGCCAACGCGGCCTACGAGGCGCTGGAACCGGCAGATTTGCTCAACAAACATAAATGGCTATTTCGCCAGGCGTGGCTTGAGGAGTCCGCAGACGAAGTGCAGGATATGGATTTCCGTAAACGCGAGGAAAGAATTACGAAGCTTCGGACAGAAGCTCTCAGCGAGATTCTCACCGAGCGTGGGGTCGCGGGAATTCTTGAATTTGCTGAGATGGGAGAAACGGCCAACATAATCGGATTGCTTATGACGACCATTCTCTCCACGAACGATGTGGCTGAATTCATCCTGACTGCAATGCCGCCCGGCATGGACTCATGGACTCGAAAGAACCTAGCCCATGGAGCACTTCATGGGCTCAGAGACGATCAGATCAGATCAGATGTTCTGCACCGCGTAGGTAAATCTCTTTCTCAAGGCCACCTCGTCAAGATTCTTGAACTTGCTCCTTTCCACAGCTCTACTTGGACTCTAGTGGACGAGCTAGGTGTTCCCGCCCAGCAGGCTTATTGGGCGGGAGTTTCACCAAACTGGGATCATCAGAGCGACGAAGACCTCAATAGGGCGGTGGAAAGACTGTTGATTGCGAAACGCCCCCGGGCGACATTCAGTTGTGTGCACTTCGTGCTTGAAAAGCTCAGATCGGCATTGCTCTTTCGCTTGATGACAGAAATTGCCACAGGCAGGGATGAGCCACCGGGACACTATCGGCTCGACTCTTACTACATCACGGAAGCATTCAAGTTGCTCGATGCCAGCGGGGAGTTCTCCGCTGAGCAGCTTGCAGGCTTGGAGTTCCCCTATATCGATGCTCTTTCAAGGCAGTCAGGTGCACGCGAAGCGCGAGGCATTCCCAATCTCGAGTTCTACCTAGAGGGTCACCCCGAGTTCTTCGTTGAAGCCGTCGCGTGGGTGTACAAGAGGAGCGATGGCCGAGCAGATCCGCAGGCTCTGAGGCTCGACGATCCAGAACTTATACAGAATCGGGCGGAGCGGGGAGCCGCGTTGCTTGAATCCATCGAACGAATACCGGGCCGAAACAAGCTTGGTGAAATCGAGGCTGACCGTCTGCTCGCATGGGTAAATACGGTGCGGCAATCTTGCGCGGAACTGGGTAGACAGAATACCGGAGACATTTCCCTTGGAAAGTTGCTGTCCCACGCCTCCGAAGGAGAGGACGGGGTGTGGCCATGTGAGGCTGTTCGCGATGTCCTAGAGCAGGTTCAGTCACCGGACATTTCACGCGGCATTACAACAGGTCTCTATAACGCGCGGGGTGTTCACTGGCGCGGCAAAGGAGGCGATCAAGAGCGGGAGCTTGCGGAGAAGTATCGGAAATGGGAAGTAGCCTTGGAGTTTTCTCATTCGTTCGTCGCCAGGACTATTTTGAAACGCATGGCTGATACGTACGATAAGGAAGCAAAGGGCCACGATACGGAAGCAGAAATCGAGCGCCGTCTCAGGTAGCTTCCCGAGGCTATTACATAGCGCTGCAGCATCGCGAAGCTGTAATCGGTCGTCACGAGAACTTCGTGGTGACGCGTCTGGGCTTGTCGCCGCATCGGGCTCTATCCCCGGCCTTCGGCGCGGG
>CAYHRX010000735.1:0-1794 GCA_964359075.1 uncultured Chitinophagales bacterium | reverse complement strand
TGGAGTTTTCTGCTGCACTGCTATATGCTTTGGCGCGGGCGAACAGCGTCGTCGCATTTACAGGTGCCGGGGTATCTGCAGAGAGCGGCGTGCCGACTTTCCGCGGTAGCGAGGGTATCTGGAAAAAGTTCAAGCCGGAAGAGCTGGCAAATGTCAACGCCTTCATGAAGAACCCTGAGCTTGTCTGGGAATGGTACGCGCACCGGAAGAAGATCATAGCGGGGATACAGCCCAACGCCGGTCATTACACGTTAGCGAAGATGGAGCAGGTGTTCCCTCACTTTGCAGTCATTACACAAAACATAGACAATCTTCACCGTCGGGCTGGCAGCAAAACCGTGTACGAGCTTCACGGGAACATCGAACGGAACTACTGTATGGAATGTGGCACGTCATACTCCAATGAGGAGGTGGTAAACCAAACCGGCGCACCCCGATGTGCAAAGTGCCGTGGTCTCATCCGACCCGATGTTGTGTGGTTCGGTGAGATGCTGCCGGAGGACGAATGGGAAAAGTCAGTGCGTGCAGCGGAATCCGCCGATGTGTTGTTCTCTATTGGCACCTCGGCAGTCGTGTATCCGGCGTCGTCGATTCCCCTGATGGCGAAGCAGCAGGGTGCCTACGTTGTCGAGATCAATCCAGAGCCGACGCCATTGACGGATCGGCTCGATGAGTTCCTCATGGGAGCGTCAGGAGTCATACTCCCGGCTCTCTACCAGCGGCTTATTGCTGAACGCCATATCCATCAATCATAAGAACATCACCACAACACAATGGAAGTTGCGCGCAGCAAAGCGAAGATTGTCTGCACTCTTGGTCCTTCAACAAGCACTGTTGAGATGCTGGTGAATCTCATCCACGCGGGGATGGATATCGTACGATTGAACTTCTCGCATGGCAGCTATGAAGACCATCTCACGACCCTCCAGAACGTACGTGAGGCTGTGAAGCGTACCGGGATCGAGCTTACGGTGTTGCAGGACCTCCAGGGTCCCAAGATCCGCATCGGCGATCTGAGCACCCCGTTCATCGAGCTGCGAGCTGGTGATCGATTCACCGTCACTACCGATCCCATCATCGGTGGACGACAAAAGGTCTCGACGACGTACATCAACCTTACAAAGGACGTTCAGCCGGGCGACAAAATACTGCTTGATGACGGCAAGCTCCGTCTTCGCGTGCTGGAAGTGAAGCGCAACGACGTTGTCTGCGAAGTCGTGATCGGTGGAACGCTCTCCGCCAACAAAGGCATCAACCTGCCGGGCGTTTCCGTCAGTGCGCCATCATTCACAACGAAGGACCTGCGGGACCTTGAGTTCGGCATGAAGCATGACATCGACTATGTCGCCCTCTCATTCGTGCGGACAGCGGACGACATCAAAGAACTTCGCAAGGTGATCGTGGACCGCATTGAGAAGAGCCGCTTCCTCCCCATAATTGCAAAGATCGAGAAGCCACAGGCCGTGGCCAACATCGACCATATCATCGCCGAAGCAGACGGCATCATGATTGCCCGTGGCGATCTGGGGGTTGAGCTGCCGCCGGAGGATGTGCCGATCCTTCAGAAGATGATCATCAAGAAATGCAACCAGGCCGGCAAGCCGGTCATTATCGCAACACAGATTCTGGAGTCCATGATCAACAATCCAACGCCCACCCGGGCGGAAGCGAGCGATGTTGCCAACGCCGTGGTTGATGGCGGGGATGCCGTGATGCTGAGCGGTGAGACGTCGGTCGGCAAGTACCCGCTTGAGGCCGTGCAGATCATGGACAGGATTGTCAAGAAGGTGGAGT
>CAYHRX010000734.1:0-1798 GCA_964359075.1 uncultured Chitinophagales bacterium | reverse complement strand
GGTTCGTCATGACAGCGTATTTCACCAGGAACATCAAACAAGGGACGGAGATCTGGACAAGTTAAGAGTCTACTATGATCGCACGGGAAACTCGCTCAGCGTGTGGTGTGACCCTATTTCCTTTGGTCCGTAAACCGGCCCGCCAGTGCCCCGCATGCGGCACCAGCGCTGTGGGGAAACACGCTGAAGATGAGGATGCCAACCAGGATGTGAGACCCAGGGATGGGCACTTCACGCACGAGCGCCAAGACCACTACGGGTGAGACACACGCGCTGAACATCACCACGCGACAGAACACACGCCGTCGCCAGGTTCCGATGAACTGTGCCAGTGCGGAGTGGAGTCTTGCTGGCTGAAGGTTTGACTAACCAGGTTGCATGTAGTTGCTGGAACGACTCGTACAAGCATTACTGCACACAGCATCAGCGGAATGAATGGACGTTCGCGGCTGACATTGTGCACGATCCAGGAGGGGCATATGAGTCGGTCAAGGATTCGGTGACATTTGAGATTTACGAGCTGCCTGAGTAGGTGCCGTATTTCCCGTATGCGCTACTGGCTGCGATTCTTCTGTTATGTGGCTGAGCTTGGCTCGTTCTCGGGTGGATTGCTTCATCACTTATCATCGGTGGTCCGTGGATCGCTCTGAGGTGGCTCCTCAAGCAGATTGCAGGCTGCGTCAAGAGACACAGATGACACGACCCGGAAGTGAAGCGAAGTCACCTGAGGTGTAACACGGACGGCGGTGGCGTTGGTAGAATGGCTCAACCAGCTAACAGTCCTAGGATACTCAACAATGTGTGTCTGTTCGCTGGAGACCGAACGACCCTATTTGCGGGACGACGGGGAGCTTTGGACATGATCTCATCGTGCTGGGCGAAGAGTGCAGACTGGTTAACTTGCCTGCTCGTTGTGATTGGCCTGGTTGTCGGCTGTTCGCAGAAGTCCATTGAATCCCGCTCGCCACAGAATTCAGCAGCGCCACCGCAACAGCGTGGTCACGCGAACGGCAGCGAGCAGCCATTCCTGGCTCGCCGGGCGACGTTCAAGACGAAGCTCATATCTTCCGGCCCATCACCACAACAATGGGAGGACGAGATACCGCCTGAGGGAATCCGCGAGGTGGTATACCCGTCAGGCGAACTCTCGTTGAAAGCGTGGGTCTATGTTCCACGTGATGAAGAATCCATCAAGCACCCGGCGCTAGTGTTCTTTCATGGGGGATTTGCGTTTGGTGCCAGCGACATGCACGAATGCCAGCCCTTTCTGGAGGCAGGCTTCATCGTGATGACACCCTGGTTGCGCGGTGAGAATGGCTTGCCGGGGAACTTTGAGACTTTTTACGGAGAGCTTGATGATGTGGTCGCGTCTGTCAAGTGGCTGAGCTGCCAGCCGTATGTCGATGCCGAACGCATTTACACGTTTGGCCATAGCTCCGGGGGCGTATTGTCGGCACTCGTGTCGCTAGTCGACGATGTGCCAGTTCGGCACGGCGGAAGTTCCGGAGGACTGTATGGCACCGACGTATTCGACTTGATGGGTGACGAACGGGTTGCTTTCGACAAGTCGAATCCGACCGAACGCGAACTGCGCGTACTGCCCGGCAATGTCCGCTGGATGAAACGTCGGCACTATGCCTACATCGGCGAAGCTGACGGCCCGGTCGTGGGAGGCGTCGAGACAGCCCGAAACGAGATGGCGGGTGGCAACAGCCTGTTGGAGATCATCAGGCTTCCCGGCGATCATTTCCCGAGCTATCCCGTTGTCCCCGGTGTCCTCATCGTAGAATCCTTAGCC
>CAYHRX010000733.1:0-1801 GCA_964359075.1 uncultured Chitinophagales bacterium | reverse complement strand
CTCCAAGTCCTGAACGTGGTAAAACTCTGAAACCACGTAGCGAGGAGTCGGTGTGCAATTGGAAACGATTGCACACTAAGCGACTCGACAATGTAACCTGAAAGGGTGCTACGCAAATGACCAGGTTGTAACACAAGTGAACGCACTGGTAGCCTCGTAAAGACTATCGAGGTGGGCGAGTCCCTATTTCATGGATGAAGCCAGCATCATCGTGCCGAGCAATAGAGCGTAGTCCAGTGCGGACTGAAGGGCGATGACACCTCCGGGGTATGAGCGACGACATGGTCAGACAGAATGGAACGGAACTTGGGAAACCCTCGCCGACCCATCCCGCGAAGGGATGAGAGAAGAGCCTTCGTATAAGGAAACGAAGTCGGAGGAAGTTGGCAGGGTGGCGGATGATGCCGTAGTACTGACGATGCTCCGTGAACGCGGAGCGGAGGGAAGGGCATCTGCTGAATTCAAGTGCTCAAAGAACGGACGGAGCGTGTATTATCCCAAGAGGGATTAGCAAGCACGCGATGTGTTCAGTATGTTTGGCGAGTGCTGTCCTGCTCGTACGACGGGATCAAGATTCAGGAAAGCCGTATGAGGTCGTCAGACTTCGACGGACTCTGTCGAGGAAAACCTCACGTACGGTTTGACGAGGGGAAAAGGAGAAACAGATAATTCACTGCGCTCCTTTTCCTACTCTACAGAGACAGTTGTCTTTCCGATAGTTTTTCAACCGTTCTTTCTACAAGAGGAGAGGTGAAATGCGTACCCCTGCTGTGATTCTGTTATTGTGCAGTTTGTCGTCGCCCTGTGCATTGTCAGCGCAGCTTGACACACTCCGCCACGTGAATGTCATTCCGGGAGGCGGCTACTCCGCTATCTGGGGCTACACCGCGCCGAACGGGAGAGAATATGCAATCCTTGGATGCAATGGGAGCGGCGGACGCACACCGGGCACATCCATCATCGACATCACGGACAACGCTAACATGCGGCAGGTGGCGTTCATCGGTGGACCGGCAAGCATCTGGCGTGAAATGAAAACCTACCGCCATTATGGATACGTGGTGAGTGAAGGTGGGGGCGGCGTGCATATCATCAACCTCTCCCAGTTGCCCGACACTGCGTGGCTCGTCCGCTCATTCAACCATGTAAACGGTACGAAGAACACGCTGAGGTCCCACGCCATCTCTATCCATGACGGCTTCATGTACCTGAACGGCTGTGCCGGCTGGTCGCCGGGCGGGATGCTGATCTTCGACCTTCGTAACGACCCCGAGAACCCCCAGTACGTGGGTGAGTACCAGCCGGAGTATATCCATGACAGCTACGTCCTTCGTGACACGATCTATGCCTCCGCCATCAACGGGAACGGCGGTCTCTATATCGCAGACGCGACAAACAAAGCCAGCATTCGGCAGATTGGGAAGATCACGTATCCGGGTTCCGGTACGCACAATGCGTGGGTGACCAAAAACCGCCGCTATGCAATTACGACTGACGAGATCGGCTCCACCGTGAAGAACCTGAAGTTCTGGGACATCAGCGCTCTTCCGGCGATTCCTTCAACCCCGGCTGCCACCTTCACCATCAATCCCACCGTCACTGTGCATAACGTGACTGTCCGGGGAGATTACGCCTACTCGGTGTGGTACAGCGGGCGAGGACTTCAGGTCGTTGACATCAGCAACCCGCTGCAGCCCACTCTGGCGGCAGGCTATGCAACCTCAGCGAGTGCACTTGCATGGGGGGTCTATCCGTACTTCCCGTCAGGCAAGATCGTTATCGGTGATGGCTCAAATGGACT
>CAYHRX010000732.1:0-1807 GCA_964359075.1 uncultured Chitinophagales bacterium | reverse complement strand
TGTAAAGGGTGTACGCCGGCGACTCAACAGCAGACGGGTCGCCTATAACTCATCCTGGAGACGCATAAGACCAGTATCAGACTCATGAGTATCAGGAGCGAAACAAAGGAAGCGGGAGTTGACAACGAACGAGCGAAGAGCGTCAAATTCGCCACTGCTGCTGCCGTGGCTAGCTGAAAGAGCACTTTGCTTGATCCAAAGTATCGAGCTTTACGGATGCCGAGCTTGACGAGGCGAGCGATTCGATGCTCGACTCTCACGCGTTGTCGATAGAGCGTTCGATACTCTTCTGTTCTTTGAAATGCTTTCGCTTGTCGCAGAAGTTCTTCGTGCTCGTGCACTAAGATAGTCCGGCGCGATGCATCTGGCTGAAGGCACTGAGAACGCAACGGACAACTGCCACACTGTGCGACTGAAAACATGAAGGATTTGTTCTTAAAGGTTGTGCCTCGTTTGGTCTTGGTACGTCGCTCATACCACGTCGAGGTTATCTGCCCGGCAGGACAGGTGACGGTCTCGTTCTCAAGGTCAATCACGAACATATCTTTGGTGAACCGTCCATGCTGTGGCAACTGTCCAACAGGTGCCGTGACGGTATACTGTCCAGCTTGCGCATCAAGGCGCGCTTCAACACTTCCATAGGCACCGTCACCAAGAATACCCTCGATCGTTGCGTCGAGGTTCTTCGCTGACTCTACGACAAGGGCAGAAGTGTTCGTGCTATCGTGCGCATTGGCGGGCAGCACGTCGACATCAGCAATCACTTGACTCTCTGTCTCTACAGAGAGCGATGCCTTGTATCCATCAAAGCGTTGTGTGGCGCTTTTGCGTCCATGGCGCATCTCGGGATCGTGCACCGACACAATGCGATCCTGAGCAACGCCATCAATGATTTCTGCTCTTCCCGTTTCGGTGCGACGGACATCTTGGACCAAGAGCTTGCCCAGCAGATCTGTTGCCTGGAGGAGTTCTTTGGCTTCAGAACTCTCCTCGGCATACTGCTTTAGCGTCTTTGAAGCAAGTGCCAGGACACGCTGGCAATCGGCAACGAGACTCTCCAATACCACTTGACGTTCCTTCTCGTTGTCCCAGTCCATCACCCACGTTCCCTTGAAGCTGGGTGCAAGATAGCGACTCGCGTCATGGGCAGATGCGTAGTCTTCTACCCTCTGGGATGCAAAACGAGCCAGCACAAGTAGCACCTGGCGGAGTCCTTCGGCAAGCATATTGAAGGTGTCTTGCACTGCTCCTTTGCCGAAGATAGCTGTGGTGTCGAGTGCGAGATGAATCTTGTGCTTTTTCACAAACCCCTGGCGGCGCAGATATTCCATCGCTTTTTGAAACAGCAATTTGGCTCGCTGATGAATGATCAATTGATTCCGAAACAACTGCAGTGTGCTCTTGACCAATGGTTCCTCATCCAATCTCAGGCCAAGAGCCACTTTCCAACGCAAATCGAACTTCACGCGATCAATGGTCTCTTGATCACTCACACCAGTATAACATTGCAACAGCAGCGCCATTGCGATCAGGCTCGGCGGAACACTCGTCCGTCCGTTGTCCAAACAATACAGAAATGCAAAATCCTCATCCCGAAACATCTCGTGCCGATGACGAGCCAGATACCCGTAGAAACTCTCTTCTCCGACAAATGATAAGAACTGCTGATCGGCTGAGAAAAGATTCTCTTGTGCAGAACGTTTACCAAGCATTTTCCGTATCCAAGAGTGGTTTGTAAATCACAACCTAATTGTCTCAAGAATATTCACACATTCCATGCCAAACCACTTTTCGGCCAGATTTCTAG
>CAYHRX010000731.1:0-1808 GCA_964359075.1 uncultured Chitinophagales bacterium | reverse complement strand
CGAGGATCAACTTCTTCGTTTGGACAAAGGCCGCTGCGCTCAAACGGTAAAAGTAGACGCCGCTTGCCAGTCGCGACGCGTCGAACTGCACGGACTTGCTACCCGCCCCCTCCACTTCATCCACCAGTATGCCAACTTCCCGGCCGAGCAAATCATAGATCTTTAACGCAACGTGTGATTGCTCTGGGAGATCGTAGCGCATAGTGGTTGATGGGTTGAATGGGTTTGGATAGTTCTGCAGCAAGGCAAATTGCTTTGGCACTTCTAGCGCTGATGTTTTGGACATCGTTGATGGGTCACCCTCAGCGATGACCTTACCTTTACTTGCCTTGGTGATGTGCCCGCCAATCGTAGGTATCTCCTCAAGTGTTATGTCCGAGGAAGCTGTGTGAGCGGCTCCATCACGTAGTGTCCAGCCGGCACCTTTCTCAAGCGTAATTGTGTTCGATGAATTATCGATCTGACCATCTGCGAATGTGAACGCGCCTGTCACTGTTACAGGAGTATTGAGCTTCAGCATTCCACCGGGTTTATTTGCGGTAAGATGTGTGAAGCGTTCGCCCGATACACTGGTAATGTGTTGGACATCTGCGCCAAGGAAGTGCACCACTCCATTGTCGGGTACGAAGCTGCCATAGTTCTGCCAATCTCCACTGACTGCAATATTCATCTCACCGGTAATGACCAGCTTGCTTCCGTCTCCGATTGACATGGAGACCTGCGCAACTGCAACAGAAGCGGAGAACAACAGAACCATACACACGATTATTGATTCACGAGTTCTCATAACTCCTCCTTAGTTATTGCGCTGTGAAATGGATGTGCTTGATGGCGTCCCGGAATTCTCCCGCGCAGACATGAGAGCTTCGAGCCGCTGCATGGTTGTTTCCAGTCGCACCATCTTCGCTCTCACATCTCCATCTTCGGATTTCGCCGACGTTGCTTCCGCTTTGAGTTGCGCCGATTCCTGCTCCAATGTTTCGATAAGATTCTGCTGTTCCTTGATCGCCTCGATCAACACCGGTGTAAGCTTCGCGTAATCAACGGATTTGTAACCATCCTTATCCGTGAAGACAACCTCGGGATATAGCTTCTCAACCTCTTGGGCAATGACACCGATCTGGCGATCCGCGACGAAGTGCATCTCGGGGAAATCATTTGCTCGCCAATAATAGTTCACACCTCGGAGAGCTAAGACATTTTGAAGTGGGCTGCTGAGTTGAGTAATATCTTTCTTGTACCTGAGATCGGAACAAGACAGTACGCCACAGCTTGCTGTGACATTTCCTGTAAACAGCCCGTTGCCAATAACGTGGAGCTTTTGGGAAGGGCTCGACGTGCCTATGCCAACGTAGCCGGTTTCAGTAACTCTCATCTTTTCGCTATAAGTTGTGCCGGTGGAGTTGGACACAAATCCAAGGCTAATATGTCCGTCTGATCCGTTACTTACGCCAAACAGATTTGTCTCGAATTGGACCCCCGTCATATCTACGCCCAACCCATGCTTATTGTTCCCCTGTTTCCAAAACAGCAGGCGTTGTCCCACATTTCCTGCCCCCATGTCAAGTTTGGTTGCCGGCGCCGACGTCCCGATGCCAACGTTGCCGCCCACCTCAAACGTTCCGCCGCTTTGCTTGAATTTTCCCCTACATTCTACAGCGAAACCACTGACGCTTTCTCCTAAGACACCAACGCCAACAGTGGACATACCCCAAACACCACCGCCGGCCGTACTGCCACCTGTTCCTTCACCCTTCACACCAAAAGTCAAAATACTCGTACCTTGAACACCAGGACCAGCGGAAAAC
>CAYHRX010000730.1:0-1812 GCA_964359075.1 uncultured Chitinophagales bacterium | reverse complement strand
TAAGGGGGGCATCATTTGTCAGTCTCCGAAGTTTACTTCGTTTCAAACTCAAGAGTTTTCCGTACTGTGAAATCCTTATTATCACCAGCGCGACGTATTACGACAGATTGGTCTTCTGTGTCAATCTTTATTACGGTGTAAGTCTGCTTCTTCTCGTTCCATTTCACGCTCAGTTGCTCGCCCTTGCGCACTGTGTACGGACTCTTGTCGAGATCGAGCACAATCTTGATTTTGTACTGAACGTATCCCCTCTCCTCGCCCTTGATCAACGGTATGAGTTCATCCCCACTCTGCAGGGTCAGCACGGACACGTCCTTCTTTCTTCTGCCGACCCCGGTCGACTCATCCATTTCGAACTTCGGCTCGTACTTGACAACCTTGAAGCCTTCTTTCGCGACTTCTTCGTTCATCTTAACGAAATAGCTTCTCTCACCTTCTCTCAAGTTGATCTGGAACTGAAAAGAGCCGTCAGGCAGGGTCATCACTGCCTTGAACTTGAGCCTGAACGGCTCCTCTGTAATATCGTCAATTCTCAGCAGTGACTCAAGCGACGGATGCGATTTGCCGTCAGTCGGCTCGGTTCCAGCCCTGAATTCGAGCTCACTGGTGAAGCCATCGCCGTCTGGATCCTTGTTACCATCGGATGCATCAATTGGATCGAGCTTGTACTTCTCCTCCCAAAAGTCAGGCATTCCATCATCGTCGCTGTCTTTCTCCTTCTCTCTGGCGCCCCAAGGCGGCACCTTCCCGCGACAGAACGGACATGTCTCCGCATCCAGTGGTATAGGCCTTCTGCAGTCCAGGCACTTGAGGCGTGTTTCCGGCACAAACATAAGGTTGTTTGTCCACTGATCATTAGCCACCTGAAAGGGATTTTGACTTCCCGTAACGGCCCCATCGACGGCAGCTGTGTTAGTCATAACCACGTCAGGATACTCAATCGGCAGGGACTGTATCCACAGCTCGAATTTCTTTTGCTCGCTGCTCGTCATGCCGATGCGCACGGCCAGGTAGACCAGAGATCCAATCAATCCGATGAGCACGGCAAACGCCACGAGTTTGTCGTACTGCGATCTCAACCACGAGAACATGTTTCCGAGTCCCATTCTACATCTACTCCGCACCAAACTTGTACACATCAATCAGCAGTTTGACCTTCATCGGCTTTTCCAGTTTTAAGCCGCACATGTATTCCGGCGACAACGGAACATTAGCCACGGCATTCGTGGATCCGACTGGAGCATCGTCGTCATCCGAACGACGGGTCCGCTGGGCCGCCTCCGCGGTAACGTCCGGACCATCCTTGGAGATGCTCAGACTGCTTACCCCCATGAACATCTTGTCTCGCGCAATCCTGTTGAGGATGCCGAACAGAGCGCTTTCCTTCGCCTTGAATTCAATCGCGAAATGCAGTTTCGAATAAAGCCCGGCAGTCTCCATCTTCTTGGGCTTGGCCGGAGCCGGCGCGTCACCTCCGTCCACTGGCGCAGTCGGCGTTGCGGCACCGGGATCCTCTCTCACAATCTTGATCAACTCTTTTGCCCGCTCCTCGTACAGGATATTGCACAGATTCTCGATTATGACCAGCTGCTGCGACAGCAGAGGCAATTCGGATGGCGGCGGCAGTTTATCAGCCGCCGCAACGTATCGGTCAAATCCAAATGCGAAATTCTGGGGATACGCGGTACCCGTCTTACCCGCTTGGTTCATCAACTCGGTCCGCTTGTCGTAGAGCGACTTCATAAAGGTCGCCGGGGTGATGTTCGGCAGCGCGGAAACCTGTCCGCCTTTCATGCCGGTCATCAGCCTGTC
>CAYHRX010000729.1:0-1821 GCA_964359075.1 uncultured Chitinophagales bacterium | reverse complement strand
CGAAAAAATGGGCGCTCGCCTCCTTGTGGACCTACGCACGCTGAAGATCCCCTGGGAGAACGATGGGCTGGCAACGAGCCGTAAGAACCTCCAGACAAAGCGTGAGGTAGTTGAGAGAGTCGTCAAGGCCCTGTTGGAGGGGAACGCTTACGTCCTGAATCCGGCCAATCGTTCGAAAACGATCGAGGTATTGAACTCCCGCCTCAAATTCAAGACCGCGCAGGAAGCAGGCGGCGTGTACGATGACCTGATCAAATACTATATTCTTAAGAAGCCTTACCCTAATCGAGAAGGAATCTTGACCATTATTGCGGAGGTAGCCAAGGTGCTGCCTAAAGCCTCCAGTTTAAAGTTCGAGGATGTGGTTGACATCAGCATCATGGAAAAGCTTGACAGGAGCGGTTACATCGACAACCTGTACAAGTAGCCGAGAAGTAGGGATCTTTAAAATTCCCGGTCTATCTGATGGCGCGGCACAGAGCAATAAAATACAAGACCCCACCACCTCCGGTTTGTGTTCATGCTTGTCATGCGGCGACCTGTTGCTGATAGAGGTACTTCTGGAAGCCGGAAAACATCTTGCCAATCTCCTCCGGCTTGCCAAGATCAGCCACGGCATCGGCAATCGAATCGTGATATTTGAGTCGAAGGAGGGGTGTCAATTTCTCTTGATCGAGCTCTTCCACACCGACGCTCACGTAATGCGATAACACGAAAGAGAGAAAGACCTGCTGTTTGCTATTAAAGTGCGTGCTGATGATGACCTTGGCCTTCGCGGCGCGTTCTTCACGGGTAAGCGGCGCCAGGGCATAGGCCACATGGGCCAGCACGTCGAACAGGTCGCTCTTCTCCGCGTCGATGATTTTCTGCATTTCGGCCAGTTGATCCTTGCCGAAACCCTTTTCGGCAAGCCCCTCTAACAATTTCCGGCGAGTATCCGGAACGCTCCACAGGGCGCGCAGCTCGTCTTCATCCTTGAAGAACTCCGGCAGCTTGCCGAAGAGCAGTTCCATGAACTGCTGCGCCGACATCGGTGTGCCATCCGGGTGCCAGAAACTCGTCGCCATCATGTGCTGGATGGTGCGCTCCTTGCCGTCGGCGAGTTTGACCTTGATCTTTTGCCGTTTCGGGTATTCCGCTTTCAGACCGCTCACTTCCTCTGATGAACGCGGGGACGAGGGTATCAGCCCGGGCTCCTGCGGTTCGGACTCAACCGGTTCACCGTCCCATTCCGGATCGCTGAAGTGGTGATGCGCCTTCACGAAGTCGTAGATCGTGAAGTAGTCCTTCCCGTCGTACAGCCGCGTGCCGCGCCCGATGATCTGCTTGAACTCAATCATCGAGTTGATCGGGCGCATCAGGACGATGTTGCGGATGTTGCGGGCGTCCACGCCGGTCGAGAGCTTCTGCGAGGTGGTCAGAATCGTCGGGATGGTCCTCTCGTTGTCCTGAAAGTCACGCAGGTGCTGCTCGCCAAGCGCGCCGTCATTGGCCGTGACCCGCTGGCAGTAGTTCGGTTCCTTGATCGACTTCACCTGGTTGATGAGGTCACGCACGGCCAGCGCATGATCCTGTGTGGCGCAGAACACCAGCGTCTTCTCGTTCTGGTTGATCTGCTCCATGAACAGCTTCACGCGGTGGGCTTCCCGTTCCTTGATCTCGATGATCTTGTTGAAGTCGGTTTCCGTGTAGCGCTTCCCGGTTTCGATCTCGCCCTCGATCAACTGGTCGTCGGGCGTATAGACATACTCGTCGAGCGTCGTGGAAATCTGCTTCACCTTGAACGGCGTCAGGAAGCCGTCGTTGATGCCTTCCTTGAGC
>CAYHRX010000728.1:0-1824 GCA_964359075.1 uncultured Chitinophagales bacterium | reverse complement strand
TCCCGCAGCCTCTCGAAATTCTTTGTTGCTGCCTGCAGGTCAACCTTCTCAGACTCTTCAATGAGCGGGTAGACAATGTAGGCCTGCCGGCCCTTCGCAATCTCCTGCCTAACGAAATCATAGACCCGTTGCCGTTCGGAGTCAAACCTGACCGAAGTCTGGATCGGCCTCCGATGTGCCGGCATCTCGTCAATAACTGAAACGTCGAGGTCGCCATAAACGGTCATCGCCAGCGAGCGAGGGATCGGCGTTGCGGTCATGACGAGAAGATCCGGATGAACAGGCATGACGCTCGAGGTTAGCGCCTTCTCCCGCAGGACTGACCGCTGGAGGACTCCAAACCGGTGCTGCTCATCGATCACAACGAATCCCAGCTGATCGAAAGTGACTTGCTGCTGAATCAGGGCGTGGGTACCGACAACAAGCTGTGCTGACCCCCTTCTAACATCCTCAAGGATGTCTCTGCGAAGGCGCTGTCGCTGTCCGCCGATGAGAAGCCGCACATTAACGGGAATATCTTTGAGAAAGTTCCTCAAGGTACGGAAGTGTTGCTCGCTCAGGATTTCGGTCGGTGCCATGAATGCCGTCTGGTAGCCGTTCTCGATGGCGATGAGCATCGCGATAAGCGCAACTATCGTCTTGCCGCTTCCGACATCGCCCTGAAGCAGGCGGTTCATCGGACGAGCGGAACTCATATCGTCAGCAATTTCTCGGACGACTCTCTTCTGTGCCTTTGTGAGCTCGAACGGTAGAGAGTCGACCAGGCGCCGGGCAAGCTTGCTCGTCACGTTGAACGAAACACCCTTCTGCTCGAGTTTGACTTCGCGTTTCCGATAGGCAAGGAGCAACTGAAGGTAGAACAACTCATCGAACTTCAGCCGGCGGCGCGCTTGATCCAGCTCATTCCAGTCCTGCGGGAAATGTATAGCACGAATTGCGTGTCCAAGATTGAGGAGTCCATGCTTGTTCAATATTGCCTTCGAAATTATCTCGGTGACGAGATCTAGCTTTTCGGCAACTGCTCTTTTCATTATACGCCGAATGCCGCGGCTGTCGAGTCGTGCCCGTTTCGCCTCTTCGGTCGACCGGTATTGAGGGATGATCGCTCCAGTGTTCAGAGCGTTACTCCAGTCGACTTCCCCCTCTTCTTCCGCATCGAGCGAAAGCCGGTCGAATTCAGGATGGACAAATTGGAGCCGTCCACCGTACATCGCTGGTCTCCCCGAGACCGCCAGCACCTCATTAAGCCGAAACATCTTCTGAAACCATTGAATACCGCCGAAGAAGACGCATTCCAGAGATCCTGTCTCATCATTCAGGACGAAGATAAAACGCTTCGTTCCACCTCTCCCCCGAACCACATCCATGGCGAGAACTTTGCCCACAACGGTTACGTCGTGGTCGGCGTGGAGGAGCCGACGGAGGTCTTTGATCTTCGTGACGTGTGAACGGTCGAGGTAATTGCGCGGGAAATAATAGAAAAGATCGTGGATGGTTCGCATGCCGAGACTCGCCAGGATTGCGGCTCTCTTCGGTCCAACACCATGAAGGTATTGGAGTGATTCCTCTTTCATGGAAGCCGAAGAAGTAGCGGAGACGGGCATCTAAGGAAGGTTTTGATAAATAATCTTGCCGCCCAGGACGGTAAGCACGACCTCCGTGTTCTGAATCCGCACTGGGTCAACAGAAAAGATATCGTCGGAAAGGACTACGAGGTCGGCGAGTTTGCCGGGAGTGATGGAACCCTTCATGCCTTCCTCGTAGGAGGCGTAAGCGCTTTGGATTGTGTAACATTCTACGGCCTCTTCAACGGAAATTCTTTGT
>CAYHRX010000727.1:0-1826 GCA_964359075.1 uncultured Chitinophagales bacterium | reverse complement strand
TCGGGAAGAAGACCTGGCGGGGGAAGAGACTGCGACCATCGTAGTCGGTGTCGAGAAGCCACATGGCGATCTTCTCGTTGCCACCGGACTCGATTGTACCAGTGCGTGTGTTGTAGTAGTCGAAACCAAGAACCTCGACCTGATATTTTCCTTTGTCATTGCCCGACTTGATCTGCTTCAGTTTTACATCCGGTTGACCGACGAGCCAGAAACTGTCGCCTCCCGTCCGCTTTTTCTTCAAATCATCGGTGAGCAAATCAGCGTTCATCTGGACTTTCAGGAATGTCATCCCCGCTTTCGCCGGATCGGTCTCGTCGATGTCTTTGGCCGCTTCGGGATCGAATTGGAATGCGGCAAACACAAGCAGCGACGGTCTTGGAACAAGCGAGCGGGCTTCTTCCCATGCGAGTTCTACCTGCCGTTGTTCGAGGGGTGCGTGCTCAGGACCAAACGAGATGACAACACGCTGCGGCTTCTTGTATTCCGGCATCGGTTCTCTGACAGTGGCCGCGCCTTTCTCATTGGGCTTTGTCTCGGCCTCTGCGTGGAGCCAACGCGTTCCGGACAGCGCCTCGACTCTTGAGAAAAGAATATACTGTCCGTTCTTGCCGCGTATGCCGGACTTGAGCAACTCGTCGCGCCATTCGCGCTGGCGGAGAGTTTCGCCGCTCCTCGCAATACTCAGATCCACACCCTCCCCTTTTTCATAAGGGGAGGGCAGGGGTGGGGTCAAAACATCAAGCACCCTCACAACCGGCGCGGGCACCGCCTCAACCGTGAACGGCCCGGTAACGCGTGTTCTCGCGTTATCTGTGTAAGGCTGATCGTATAACGTCTCCTGCCCAGGAGGCTCGTCGTTGGCAATGGATTTGAGAGTAATGTGCGGGACGGTCTTATAGATAAACCCGCTCCCGACTCCCTCCTCCGGATGCGCAAGCTCGTAGTAATCAAATACGGATGACATGAGCCGCTGCTTGGCAAGTGTGGTGGCAACACGGGACGTATCGCACGTGATCCACCGACGACCCCACTGCTCGGCAACAGACGCAGTTGTGCCAGAGCCACAAGTTGGATCAAAAACAAGATCGCCGGGGTCGGTGGTCATGAGCAAGCATCTCTGTACAATCATCTCTGAAGTCTGAACCACGAATCGTTTATTCTGCTCTGACAATTGTTCGGGCCAGAAGTTTGTCATTGGGAAAAGCGGGAAATCATCATGATATCTCTTGTAACGAAGTGTATTTCCTGTTATCGTTACCCGACTGGCTTCACAGAGTCGTCTTAGCCCATCTGGAAAGTTCGACTTCCAGTGAGCATTCGGATTCGGCCTGAAGGTTCTACCCTTGTATTCGAATTCCTGATCCTCCGAAGCTGGTCCCTGTGATTGAAGATCGCCTTTTGCAAAAAGTCGAGCTCCTTTTGGAATTAGGCTTGGGTCTTGTCTCTCCTCGTCAGCAACATTTCGCTCGGTGCCATCAGCTAATTCCAAATAGTCATATCCAGTCATTCCCTCACTTCCATACTGCTTCTCTTTGAACAGCTGATGATACTTCGTCTTCTGCTTGTCTCTCGCGTACCAACAAAGGTAGTCTCCTGCTCTTGATAAGGTTGCTGCTTGAAAACCGCTTGTAGTTGAGAAACTAATCACGCTAACGAAATTGTTCACTCCAAACACTTCATCCATCAACCCTCTCACAAGGTGCAGATTCTCATCCGAGATCTGCACAAACACACTCCCGCTCTCCGTCAGCAACTCCCGCGCAAGCAGCAACTGGAGTTCCCCCCTTGCCTGAGACAAGATTTTTTGGTACTAAAGTGGACATTTC
>CAYHRX010000726.1:0-1828 GCA_964359075.1 uncultured Chitinophagales bacterium | reverse complement strand
GCAGATTTTGCTGTGATGAATCTACAATGTACGTCCTTTGCGTACTGCCCTGGGCGAGCTTTAGAAGAACCATATCGGCAATTTAAGACGGCATCTGACCCATGATCCGTTTCTTTTCACCAAGAAACAACGCCGCAAAACCAGAGCGCATCGGGCCATAAACTGCCACGCCAGAGTTCGCGCTCGCACGGAGATAGACTTGGGTATGCAAGTCTATTTTCACTTTGCGCCACATGCGCGGTACGCAGAGGATCGGTACTCGTCTGAACAGTATCGTAATGGTCCCAGGAGGTTGACGTTCGCGAGCCGCACTCAGATCGACAGCAAATGTTCCCATAAGAGCAAAGAAGGCGGCTTTGGTCATCCGGCGGTCTTTGTTGAGGCAGGTCAGTTCAGCGTTGCCATTCCGACGATGCCCTGCAGCGTCGAGTTGATGCCGTTGGCGATGGTTCCCGTGTTTACGGCTCCCAAAGTTGTGGTCGAAATTTTGCCAAGCGAACCGTTTGTCGCAATCACATTATTTTCAACGTTACCCCTGATGATCGACGTGCTGGAGGCAATGTTCAGCATCATAGTGCCGGCCTCCGTCGAAGCCCCGACCACGGTCATTGAGGCCGAGATTGCACGTGCAGTGCTGCTCGTCGCATCATCCACTGCCGAACCCACGCCCACAGTTATCTCGCCAGTGTTCACGGCACCCAAGGTTGTCGTGGCAATGTTACCAATATCCACGGTCGGCAATTCAAGGGCCGTCGCGGTTCCGGCTGCTGCTGCCGCAACTTCCGCTGCCCCGTTGATGACATTGGTCACTGACCCATCAATGGTCGTAGAGACCTCACTTTGGTTCCAATCTTCAAAAAACGAGTCGAGTTGCCGAGTGAAATCTGTAGTTACACTCTCTTCCCAATCATAGTTTGCAACCGTCACCTCCCCAGAGGTCACAGCGGCGTCTACGTTGTCCGACAGCATCAGCTGCGGTGTTCCGGTAGCAGTGTCCAACACAACAACTGTATCCATAATGCCAGTTGCCACTGAGCCGGTACCAGAGCTGCTTCCTGCGCCGTCGGTCTGAGAATTGTACGTAGCGCCGCCGATAGTATAGCTTCCGGGTTCTCCTGTCGCATCGCCAACGCTGTCCACGCGGAAAAGTTCGCCTGCAAATTCGAACATTACCACAAGTTCGCTGATTTTTGTCGGTGCCACACTGTTATTCTGGATTAGTTCGAGCGAACCGTTCGTATTAAACCGTACATCGTAAATCCGCTCGCCGTTAAAATATGTATTAAGTGTGTCGCGTTCCGGCCTGAAAGTCCTGCCCAAGTCCCCAACCGTCAGGGTGTATTCCATGGCGCCCGTATAGGCGGATGTTTGGACAAGAGCAGGCCCGAAGAACCCGCCAGCCCAATCGTAGATTTTGAGTGTTCCAAGCACGATGTCATCAACATTCGTCGTCGTGCCGTCTTCTAACGTGATTGTCCCATCACCCCCAACAGGCAAATTGGCAAGCCGCGCGAAAGTCAACGGTTCGCTGAAAGGCGTGATGACGTCTTCTTGGTAATCCTCATACGCGACCTCAGTCCGGTCGGTTGTGTACCACTTCCGGCTCACCACGCTTTCCGAGATGTTCGCATAGATCCCGTTGACCGGCACCATGGAACCCGGAGACGCGAGGTTAAGCTGTTCTATCGAGTACAGTACTCGCTCGAGGATCGAAGTCCCACCCGGCAACGGAGTAACCGTACCGATACCATCATAGACTGTCTGATTGTCGATGATCGGGTTGTTGGTTTCCCCGGTGTAAGTTTGAGCTGCACCAACCGATGGAAAA
>CAYHRX010000725.1:0-1833 GCA_964359075.1 uncultured Chitinophagales bacterium | reverse complement strand
GTCTGAAGAACGCCGGCACGGTTTCCCGCCACTGATCGACCTTCACGTACATCACCGGAACGAGAACAAGTGTAAGCAGGAGTGAGCTGATGAGACCCCCGATGAGCGCCCAGGCAAGTCCCGACTTCCATTCTGAACCTGCCGATGTGCTGAGTGCGATCGGAGACATCCCGAATACCATTGTCATTGTCGTCATCAGGATGGGACGTAACCGCGTCTCAGCTGCTTCCAGAAGAGCCTCCATTACACTGAGGCCTTTCTCAGCACGCATCTGGTTTGTGCGATCCACAAGCAGGATGGCGTTCTTCCCCACCAAGCCAACCAGCATGATGAATCCAAGAAGGGAGAAGATCGTCAATGTCTTCATCGTCAACGCGAGCGCCAACAGGGCTCCAATCAACGCCACTGGAATCGAGAAGAGAACGACAAACGGATACGCCCACGAATCGTAGAGCCCCACCATGATGAGGTACACAAATAGAATCGCGGCGGCGAATGCAAGAAACAAGCTTGTGAATCCTTCCGCCTGGTGTTCGAGGTCCCCTCTGTATGTAATCTGGACTCCCGGTGGCAGAGGATCCTTCTCAAGCCCTTTCTTGATGTCGTCACCAATGGAACCACTCGCTCAGCCGATTGCCTGGGAGAACACTGTTACAGCGTAGTTCCTGTTTTCTCGCTGTATTTTCGTTGGACCGTTCGTCTGAGTAATCGTCGCGAACTGCTTCAACTCAACGAGCCCTCCTTTGCGATTGAGGAACGTAATGCTTCCGACGTCCGAGGTCTTTGAGCGATCGAACTCGTCATACTGGACCCGCAGGGAATACTCGTTGGAACCGTCTCTGAACTTCGATTCATCATCACCGTTGAGTGCGACGCGGAGAGTTGCCCCGACGTCGGCCACAGTCAGGCCCAGCGCGGCCATCTTCTGACGATCAATCTCGACACGCATTTCAGGCTTGCCCTCCTCCGAGGAGAGTCGAACGTCTGCCGAGCCCGGTATTCTCCGAAGAATATCCGCCATCTTCTCTGCGCTTCTTCTCGCATCCTCGTACGTCGGCCCGCTGACAACAAGCTGGATTGGCGTCTGATTCGCTGTTCCAAAAATGCCAATCGGGTTCGCACGCACCTTCACTCCCGGAATCTGGCCAATCTGCCTCTTGATATCCGCTCCCACCTCATCGGTTGACCGATTGCGCGCCTGCTTCGGGTACAGCGCTATGTTCAGCTCAGCGACGTTGTTGGACGATTGACCGATCATGCCCTCGCTGGAAGAACCAACGTTGACGAACATCTTCTTCACTTCAGGCATGCTGGAGACGATCTGTTCTGCCCGCTGGGCAATGAAATTGGTGTTCTCCAGTGTTGAACCAGGCGGCATCTCAAGCGTCACAGTGAATTCCCCCCGATCAGTCTGCGTCATGAACTCAGCACCGATGAAACCGAACGGAACCAGAGACAGTGACGCGAGCACCAACACCGTGGTAATGAGGATGACTTTGCCGCGATGATCCAATCCCCACCGCAGTACATTTTGATAGGAAGCGCTAAAGTTGTGAAAGAGTCCTTCGAACCACACGGCAAACCGACCCAGCAGAGTGTTCCGCGTCAGCCGCTCATGTTTCCCAAACCGTGAGGCCAGCATCGGCGTAATGGTGAACGATACGAAGAGACTCATGAGCGTGGAGAACACCACCACAAGTGCAAACTCACGCATGATATTGCCGACGATGCCGGAAACGAGTGCAAGCGGAACGAACACGACGACGTCCACCATGGTAATCGACAACGCTGCAAATCCGATCTCGTTACGGCCCCTCAGTGCAGCCGTCTTTC
>CAYHRX010000724.1:0-1835 GCA_964359075.1 uncultured Chitinophagales bacterium | reverse complement strand
GAAATGCCGCGATATACACGATGGTAGATTACGCCCGAATCTTTGTCCCCAACCATTATCGCCCCACAGGTACAATCGACCACAGACATAATATTGTTTATCGTGAAGTTCAGGACAGTGTCCAAATCTGGGACTGTGTTGATGGTATTCAATATTCGGTCTAGTACTTCAAGTTGGCGGTATCGCTTCAACATATGGATATCAACAAGCCCACCGATTTGTTGAATTTCTGCCCTTTTGATACCCATCTCTGGTTTGACTCTCATGTCCATAAAGTACACCACTAATCCAAAGCTTGTCAACTTGGGTTTGGCATGCTCTGAGCGTGGTCGCTAAGCAACGGAAACGAGTAAACGAAAGCAGCAAACTGCTGCTTTCCCAGAACATATTGACCCTCTCATCATTGTCTCCGGCGGCATACTATCTCCGCGCTCATTGGCTGGTGTAATGTGCCACAACAACTCCATACTTACGAACAGCGTAAATTCTATTGACGTGGTAATGCTGATTGTTTACAATGACAAAGTAATGCGAATTGGATTGTTGTCAGACACTCATGTTCCCGTGCCAGTTAAGGAATTGCCGATTGCTGAGTTAACCGAAGCATTCCGTGGCGTCGATCTTATTCTACATGCAGGTGATATCTATGATCTCTCGGTATTGAACGACCTGGAGCGCATTGCTCCGGTGCTGTCTGCCAGGGGAGATGACGACTACGGAGCAACCGCAAGGGATGAGAGGGTCCAGGAGAAGCATATTCTCAAACTTGGCGAGCAAATAGTCTGGTTGGTCCATCAGAGACCCTTCGTGCCCATTATGTCTCGGGACTGGTGGCAAAGCACAACTAACCCTGAACAGAACGAGTTTGGTAAGCCGAACATTATTATCTTCGGGCACGAACACAGGACGGTGATGGAGACTATTAATGGTGTCCTCTTTGTTAACCCCGGCAGCCCGACTTTTCTGCACTACCAGCACGGACTGGGTACTTACGGAATACTTGATACAGATTCAGGCACACCTAATGTGCGCATTCTGCATTTGTAGCTGCACTTAAGAGCTACTTCTTGTTGTTCTCATCCTGACCTACCACCTTGCACTAACATGAGAAGTGGCACAACTACTTGGCGGTAGGGCACCTCCGATTAAACTCACATCGATATCGTTGAGCCATTCCAACGCTTCTTCTTGTGCTTTGTCATCCATAAAGTGAAACCTGATCCTATATATCACTATCGCGTATGGTATGATAGGTCAATTTATTTTTCAAGACCTCGATTGAACTGCAAAAGACTATTGTGCTATTCTAAGCTATTAAAAATGCAGGCGTAAAGACAGATATGTTAAAGCTGTTCACTCCGATTAAGATCGGCACTCTAGAACTGAAGAACCGTTTAGTCAGATCGGCAACCTGGGACGCCACGGCAGATAATCAGGGGGCGGTGACCGATCAGTCGGTCGCCATCTTCCGGGAGCTGGGACGAGGCGGAATTGGCCTGATAATAACCGGGCATGCTTTCGTCTCTGCACTCGGACAGGCAACGCCGGCCCAGTATGGTATCCACGGGGACGAGATGATTCCCGGTCTGCGCAGACTAACTGACGCCGTTCATCGCGAGGGGTCGAAAGTTGGAGTCCAGATAACCCATTGCGGCATCAACTCCGGATATCTCCGTCGCCAGAGAGTGCCCGTCCAAGTTGTATCACCCAGAAAAGATACAGAGATGCTGCAAGAAGAGATGACGGATACCGAGATCTAATCTGTTATCGCTGACTTTGCATTGGCAGCGAGGCGTCCCAGGTTGCCGATCTCACTAAACGATTCTTCAGTTCTA
>CAYHRX010000723.1:0-1839 GCA_964359075.1 uncultured Chitinophagales bacterium | reverse complement strand
CTCTTCACGGAGCAGCTGGGAACGAATCTTCGCAACGAAGTCGCACACGGCCTCATCGGCGATTCAGGTCTATTCGGGTTTGAGGTTCTCTATGCTTGGTGGCTATTGCTCCGGATGTGCGTCGTCAGTTCCAAATTGATGGAACAGCGACAGCTGAGCGCGGACAAAGATGGTGCGGTGATCGGCGACTCGTAGGAATCGAGCTCACTGGGCGAAGAATGAACAGGACGGCCAGACCCATCATGAAGTGAAAACTGCAGCGGCCATACGCTGTCGCACCCATTGAATGGCCGCTGCTGATCGAAGCAGCCCACTAGGCCTCTGGCCACGAATGACGTTGACCAGCCTCAAGCCAACATCAATTCATCGAATGGCGGTTGTGCAGCGATAGCGGACGTTGGTCGGTACACACGCTCCCCACGAGCGTGCCCCGGTTTCTTCTGCGAGAGTCCGGGGTGCGTTGGTATGAAAGTTGCCCAGTCCCTTCAACGTTGAAGCGTCAACGCGACTGTCCGGGTCGGGCGTCGCGTAGTGCAGCCAAGAGTGCTTGTGCGTCGTGTTCATCACGGCGATGTTCTCGCTCTCCGTCGCGAAGTCATTGCTCTTCGCTGCATTGGGTAAGGCTTACAAGCCGGGGCGGCAGCAAGACTTGTCCCTGTTGATCCTTCTCCAGCGTCAATCGAGGATGCATCTGGCGGTGTGTTTTGGGTATGGGTATCCATACAAACTCGCGCGCGTGGCGCGCTCCGTGGCAGCACCAGGCGATAACGAGCGTATGTCTCAACGACACCACAGCGTCTGATCGCGCAGGAGTTTTGTCGCTCGAGCGAATCCCACCTGCTGTTACAACTCTTGTCAGACGAGCAACTGACCCGCGCACCCATGGACCTCGAAGACGACAGCCCCGACCATCACCTGCAACGATCAGACTTCATGAGACGACTTGTTCAAACAGCACCACTATCAATGGCTCCGGACAATCAGGGACCATCCATTCCCCGGCGAATCGTGCAGTACTGGCATGACCTGCAGGCGCTGCCTGCTGACGTGCAGGAGTGCATGGATTCTTGGTCGAGGTGGGTATCAAGCGGATTCGAGTATCGTGTCTTCGATGCGCGCAGCGCGGCTCGCTTCATTGAACAATCGCTGGGAAGGGACCATCTGCGGGCGTTCATGCGCTGCTACCACCCCGCAATGCAGGCCGACTACTTCCGGTTGTGCCATCTCGTCGTTAATGGCGGAATGTACGTCGATGCCGACGACGTGTGCATCGCCAAAGACATCTCTGAGCTGTTCGTCGGGAGCGGCGTTAAGGTTCAGCCACTTTGCTACGACATCGCTTCGGACTCGATGGTTCAGTGCGAGATCTTCCTGCAAGCGGGAACCAACCGGGAAGGGCTGATTTTCTACGTCAACAACAACCCGTTGATTGCTTGCGAGGGAGACCCCATCGTCAGCCGGGCACTTGAGCGTGCAACCCTGCGCTTGAACTTCGCAGCCGAGGGTGAGCTACCGGAGATTCAATCGACTACCGGACCGGGCAACCTGTCGCGCATCATCTTCGAGATGGGCGCGCGATGCTTTGACGAGCACCGGGTGACCGTACTACGAAACTGGGGCTCGATCGGCATATCCAAGTGGCCGCTGGGCTATCGTGCCGACGGGAGAAACTGGCGAATATCCAATGGGAAGCGCTTTGCCTTTGATGGGGAGGGGGCGCCATGAACCTGTTCGAGCCACAGAGGGGCATCCGCCACCTGTTGAACACCATGTTCTTGCGCTTGCGCGTGCTGCTGCCGAAACAGAAGGCCTACGCATTCGGCCCCGTGGGCGGTGGCG
>CAYHRX010000722.1:0-1842 GCA_964359075.1 uncultured Chitinophagales bacterium | reverse complement strand
CCCTATTACATTCTGTTTTTCAGAACGAAGCCTCCGCCCCCGACAAAGGTCGGGGCGGGGGCTTTTCCGTTTTTAGCCGACGCACTCTGAACAATGATTCTCAGAGTTTCTTTGTAGTCCCCAGTGACCTTTTATCCGGTTCCCTCCCTCCAAGGGACTAGTCCCTCTTTCATCCCTTTGAGCTATTCCTCCCTGAAGTAATCCTCGCTATGTTGTGTTCAATGATGGATGGATACAAGTCTTGCCAAAGAAGAACTCACTACGCGTCCGTAAGCCCAAACGTCCTGCAGGAATGCGGTCAGAGATCGAGGACCTTGTCAAAGCAGGTGTCGAACGGTTCATACTTGAAGAGGCCACGATTCATGACTTCCTGAAAACAATTCGATCCGCAGCGAGGAAGGAAAGCGCCTCGCCGCATCAGCTCACCAGGTCAGTGTTTTCCAGAATTGTCAAGCAAGCGGTCAGAAAGCGAAAGCAGCGACTAAGCAAACCAGGACGACCGTAAAGAAAAATCATTCATCTAAGGAGTAGCATGCGAAAGTTGCGTATCGGGATCATTGATCTCGTCAGCAAAGGGCCTACCCGCGCAATGTTTGCGCGCGTTATGAACGCCAACCTTTCCAGCATCATGCCGCAGGCGGTTGCCGTGTGGTGCAAGGAAGAGGGACATGACGTCACTTTTCTCTGCTACACCGGCTTCGAAGATCTCCTGGATGAGCTGCCCAGCAACGTTGACCTCGTCTTCATCGGCGCGTTCACGGAGGCCGCACAGCTCGCCTATGCATTGAGCAGCCAATTCCGTTCGCGTGGCGCCATTACTGTGCTCGGCGGCCCTCATGCCCGCTGCTATCCGCAGGACGCCCAGAAGTACTTCGATTACGTTGCAGGCTTCACCGATAAGACGATCATCAGAGACATTCTGCACGATTGTTCACGGCACAGGCCGCTTGGCATCCGCGTTGCTGCCCAACAGCAGCCGAAGGAACTGCCCGGGGTGCGTGAACGTTGGGAGTTCATCGAGGCCACACTCCGGAAAGCCCCTCTCATCAAGATGGTGCCAATGCTCGGCAGCATCGGATGCCCATATACGTGCAGCTTTTGCATCGACTCGACGGTGCCGTACCAGCCTCTTGATTTCGAAGTCATGAAAGAGGACCTCAGGTTCCTCCGGACGAAGTTCAAGCGGCCCCTCGTTGGCTGGCATGATCCGAACTTTGGCGTTAGGTTCAATGATTTTATGGATGTGATTGAAGATGCCGTGCCTCCCGGAGGCATCGACTTCATCGCGGAAAGCAGCCTGTCTCTTCTTTCAGAGCCGCATGTACGCCGACTCAGGCACAATGGCTTCAGAGCCCTTCTGCCCGGCATTGAATCGTGGTACGATCTCGGAGACAAATCAAGAACCGGCCGCTCGCGAGGAATGGACAAAGTGCGGCTGGTGTCTGACCAGGTCAACATGATACTGAGGTACATCCCATACATACAAACAAACTTCGTGCTGGGCCTGGACTCGGACAGCGACATCGAGCCCTTCGAGCTCACCAAGCGGTTCGTGGACCTGACGCCTGGTGCGTTTCCCGGTTACTCGCTCCTTTCCGCGTTCGGACAGGCTGCGCCGCTCAACCTCGAGTACCAGCGTGAGAATCGGGTGATCGCATTTCCCTTCCACTTCCTGAACAACAACGGCGCGATGAACATGAAGCCGAAGAACTACACATGGCCTGATTTCTACGAGCATGTTGTCGGTCTGACCAGATACTCCTTTTCACCGCGCGCTATCGTTCGGCGTGTTCGGGCGACCGACGCGTTCATCCCGAAATGGATGAACGTGGTCCGGGCAAT
>CAYHRX010000721.1:0-1847 GCA_964359075.1 uncultured Chitinophagales bacterium | reverse complement strand
CATCTTCGTGGCTTCGATGAAGAGGATGTCGCCCCCAACCGGTGTCCACGCCAAACCCACGGCAATGCCAGGACGGTTGATGCGCTCTGCAACGTCGGAGAAGAACTTTTGCTGGCCGAGGTACGTCACCAGGTCATCCTTTTTCACAACTGTTTCTTGCAGAGTACCCACTGCCACCCCGCGAGCGACTCCTCTCGAGACAGTGGCGATCTGGCGCTCCAGATTACGAACGCCCGCCTCGCGGGTGTAGCCGGAGATCATTCCACGGATTGCGTCATCCTCAAACTCCAGTTGCTCCCGCTTCAGGCCATGCTCGCCAATCTGCTTCGGCACAAGGAACGACTTCGCAATGTGCAGCTTTTCGTCTTCGATGTAGCTGGGGATCTCAATGATCTCCATGCGGTCGCGGAGTGGCGGCGGTATAGGCTCGTTCATGTTTGCAGTAGCAATGAACATCACCTTGGAAAGGTCAAACGAGATTTCAAGATAGTGGTCGCTGAAGGAATAGTTCTGTTCGGGGTCAAGCACCTCAAGGAGCGCCGACGATGGATCGCCTCTGAAGTCAGAACCAAGTTTATCCACTTCATCCATCATGAAGACAGGGTTGTTCGAGCCGGCCTTCTTCAGCGCCAGGATGATGCGGCCGGGCAACGCGCCGATGTACGTCCGGCGATGTCCTCGGATCTCTGCCTCATCGTGCACACCACCAAGCGATATGCGAACGAACTTCCTGCCAAGCGCACTCGCGATGGATCTCCCCAGTGAGGTCTTTCCAACCCCCGGCGGACCAACGAATGCAAGGATCGGCCCCTTCATATCGTTTTTCAGTTTCCGAACGGCAAGGTATTCCAGGATTCTCTTCTTCACCTTGTCAAGTCCGTAGTGGTCCTTCTCCAGGACTTCTTCTGCCTTGGCAATGTCCAGGTTGTCTTGTGTGCTTACGCTCCAGGGCAAGTCCAGGATCCAGTCAAGGTACGTTCGGCTTACGGTGTACTCAGCCGATGCCGGATTCATCTGCGAGAGTCGTTTGAATTCCTTGTTGGCAACCTTCAGCGCTTCTTCAGGGAGCTTCGCCTCCTCAATACGCTTCCGGAGCTCGTTCATGTCCACATTCTCTTCGTCTTCGCCGAGTTCCTTCTTGATCGCTTTCATCTGTTCGCGCAGAACATACTCCCGCTGCGACTTGTTAATGCCCTCCTGCACTTCAGACTGAATCTTACTGCCCAGCTCAAGCTTCTGGACGAGCTTCGTGAGGCAGACTGTAACCTGCTCAAGTCTTTTTCGCAGGTCCAATGTCTCAAGGATCTGTTCCTTCTCCTCGACTGTCACTGGAAGCATCGACGCCAGCAGGTCAGCAACAGCGGGAGCTTGATCCATGTTGAGGATGATGGAGAGCTGCTCGTCAGAGAGGTTGGGCGAAAGCTCAACCGCCTTCTTGAACAGGCTCTTCAGGTTCATCACCATCGCCTCGATCTCGAGACCCGCCTCAGTTGTCTCATCACTATCAAGTACCACAGCGCGGATGTATGGCTCGGTGTGCAAGATGGAGATCAACTGTACGCGGCGCAATCCTTGCATCAAAACGCTCCGTGTGCCATCGGCCAGCGTGAGCGTCTTCAGAACTTTCGCCGCAGTTCCCACCCAGTAGATGTCTTTCTCGGTCGGTTTCTCTACCGTGCCGTCCGTTTGCGCGACAATCACCACGAGACTATCATCCCGCAGCGCCTCCTCGACAACTTTGATGCTGCTCTCTCTCCCGATGGAAAGCGGCATCACCTGGCGTGGGAAGAACACCGAATTGCGGAGCGGCAGAACTGCCAGCGCCTGTGGGACCTTTGACTTTGTCA
>CAYHRX010000720.1:0-1852 GCA_964359075.1 uncultured Chitinophagales bacterium | reverse complement strand
TGGCTCATTCAATCAGAATTCCACAAACCTCATAAAGTTCTTGGCGGCTTGTCCCCAAGGGACTCCTTCGGAGGCGGTTCAACCGTCTCGCGAAAAAGGGATTTTCAACAACCTGTTAGAACGGCAGATCGTCTACCTTCCCCCCTGTATCTTCTTGCTGAGGCGTAACGGGCCCGGAGTCAGTGGAAGCCGCGCTACCGCGACTATCCAGCATAACCATCTCATCCATCACAACCTCTGTCACAGATCTCTTGACGCCGTTCTTGTCGTCGTAGTTGCGGTATTGCAGGCGCCCCTCGATGTACACCTTGCCCCCCTTCTTCAAGTACTCGCCGCAAATCTCCGCAAGCTTCCTCCACGCAACAACGTTGTGCCATTGCGTCCGCTCCTGGGTATTTCCTTCTGGGTCTTTCCACGACTCATTCGTGGCAAGACTGAAGGTGGCAACCGCAACACCACTGCTGGTGTAGCGAAGTTCGGGGTCCTTACCGAGGTTGCCAATGAGAATGACTTTGTTGATGCTTCGTGATGCCATGACGATTTCCTCCACACGTTAAGAGTGACTGCTGGACAGTTCAACGCGCTTCCTGCGCGCACGAAAATATCAGAAAACCAGGAGAATGTCAAGAATTGATCGGAGGACGTGCCGATTAATCAACGGCATGAATCTCCAACGTGAATACCTTCTGTGACGTGAGCAAGTACAATCGATCGCGGACAACAGCGATATCCTCAACCTCTCCGATTGGGGCGCTCGTCACAATGAACCGCACCGGGATGGCGAGCGTCACCTCTCCTCGCTCAGAAAACCAATAGAGCGTATCCTGTGAGAGCACAACTGCGCGACTCCCAACAACGTCGAATCCACGCGCGCTCCCAAGCACACCAACTCCGATGCTCTGGATGAAGTTACCAAAATAGTCATACTGCAACAATCGCTCGGGCTCGAGGATGTAGATATAATCGTTCTGTCCAGCCAGAATCTTCAACGGACGCCGGAGTTTGCCGCGCTCGTCATGAATGCCGCCGAAGGAACGTTCGAACTTGCCGCTGCCGGCGTACTTCACGACCCGCAGGTTTTCGGTGTCGAGGATGAAGAGATCACCGAGCCTCGACAGCGCAACTCCGGCTGGATACCCGAATCGCGCCGACACGACATCTGTGTCCCGGGTTGAAAATGAAGAAATATAGTTGAGGAACCGGTCGAATCGCTGGATACGATGGTTCCCCAAATCGGACACGTAGACGTTGAGACCATCAGTTGCTATGCCGGTGGGTTGAGCGAACGTTGTCGCTGTCCAACCGTACCCGCCAACGAATGACGGTGAAGAGTCTTGATCCTTGAACAAGACAATCGTATTTCGGTCGGCATCAACGACGTAGATCCAGCCTTGGGGGCTGGTGACGAGACGCGTTGCGCGTTGGAAGGAACCAAACACGCGTTCTTGGACGAGGATCGTGTCAGGAGCGCTGGCGAGAAGCGCCGAGGTCCCAAGCACAAGCAGCGCGGCTATTGAAGGAAGCGCTGCCATGCATCATCCCGCAGTTCCCCCCTTTTTGTCGAATGCACGAGAATATAGTCCCCGAACCCAGAGCGATCAATAAACACGAACTGTACTCCGTTCTCGATGCCATAGTAATTCCAGATCTCGTACGGCTTGCTGTTATCGGACGACGGAAAGCGTTCGATCTCATCGGGATCTGCGAAGAGGAGAAGCACCCGTCCACGATCGGTTTTCCACCCCTCTCGTGCCATCGTCCGGAACCGCTGGTTTGCCGCGTTCAGCCTCTGGAGATAACCCATTCGAGGAATCCCTGACCGTCCCATCCGACCGACCTCCACTTCTGCCCA
>CAYHRX010000719.1:0-1853 GCA_964359075.1 uncultured Chitinophagales bacterium | reverse complement strand
GTCGGAACAAATACTTCACGACCTCCAGTTGTTCTACCCTGAGCTGGCTCTGACGGCAACACTCTGTGTGGCCATTATTGCCGACCTGATATTCAAGCGAACGTCCATCGTCGTTTCGACGATTGTCATGATCGGACTTGTGGTAACGGGGGTGCTGGTGTTGGGACAGTCGGGTGTACACGCTTCCATCTTCAACAATATGGTGGCAGTGGATTCGTTTGCCTACTTCTTCAAGCTGCTCATCACGATCTCGGCAATCCTCATCGTCGTGTTCTCGCTCGGCTCCTCGGAGTTGAACTCGCCAGGGAGGAGGCTGGGTGAGTACTACTCCCTCCTGGCTGCACTTACGCTCGGCATGGTGTTGATGGCTGGTGCAAGCAATCTGCTGATGATGTATTTGGCACTGGAGCTGTCGTCGATCTCATCCTACATCCTTTCAGGGTACACGAAAGAGGCGCCTGACTCAAGTGAGGCCTCGCTCAAGTATGTCATCTACGGCGCTCTCTCTTCGGGACTGATGCTCTACGGCATCTCGATCATCTACGGACTGACGGGGTCGTTGGATATCTACGCGATCAACGGTGTTCTGGCTCAAGGGGATTACAACGGCATCGCTTTGCTGATTGCGGGTGTGCTTGCGATGGCGGGGTTCGGGTACAAGATTTCTGCTGTGCCGTTCCACTTCTGGACCCCGGATGTGTACGAGGGTGCGCCGATCACCATCACGGCATTTCTTTCCGTCGCTTCGAAGGCCGGCGGTTTTGCGATGATGATCCGGTTCTTCAAGGTGACGTTCATTGACTCAAACGCGGTCTCACTCCCCGTGGGTGTATGGGCATCGCTGAAGGGTTTCGAGTGGTACCACCTTGTGGCGGCGATGTCGGTTCTTACGATGACATTGGGGAACCTCGTGGCCATCTGGCAGAACAACCTCAAGCGTCTGCTTGCGTACTCCAGCATTGCTCATGCCGGCTACATGCTGATGGGAGTGGTAGTGCTGAGCAACGAGGGGCTTGCGGCAATCCTGGTATACTTTGTCGTCTACCTCTTCATGAACCTCGGCGCATTCTACATTGTCATGCTCGTGGCCAACCAGACCGGTAGCGAAGACATTGAGGACTACAAGGGACTTGGTCCGAGAGCGCCATTCGTCACCGTGTCGCTGGCGATATTCCTGATTTCTCTAACGGGCTTGCCGCCTACGGCCGGCTTCATCGGCAAGCTGTACCTGTTCGCGGCACTGTTGAACCATGGCTGGGCTTGGCTTGCACTTGTTGGTGCACTTAACAGCGTCATCTCTCTCTACTACTACGTTCGGATATTCCGCAACATGTACCTCCGTTCTTCCGAGCAGCAGTTGTTACCGCCTCTCAACTTCACCATGATGCAGAAGGCAACCATCCTCGTCATGCTGGTGCCGACCCTTCTACTCGGACTCTACTTCGGCCCACTGGTTCAATTGGCGCAGGCGTCGGTGAAGATATTCGGGACGCCGTAGGCGGTGACTCTTGCGATTTTCAAGGCTGGTAATGGCACAGGTTGCTTCTGCGCTCTTTCCTCTAACGTTTTGTAGGCCCGCATAGTCCCGGTTGCGCGACGTTGGCAGGCAGGCCTGCTTGTGGAGGGTTGCAGGTGAAGGCGCGAACAAGGCATTGCTCGTCCTTGGCCCAAGGACACATCAGTAAATCTTCCGCGCTTGGCCTCATATGAATTCTGGACGCTTCGCCAATGAATAAACCTGCCCTCATGGTATCCGATGGTATAGAGCAGAGGATTCTGTTGGTTCGTGGGCACAAGGTCATGCTCAGTGTCCATCTGGCCGAACTGTACGGTGTGGAGACCCGTGTGTTGAA
>CAYHRX010000718.1:0-1856 GCA_964359075.1 uncultured Chitinophagales bacterium | reverse complement strand
TTCATACATTGCTCTCCAGTCAAATTGGAAGTACAGTGGTTGGTTCACTTCTGAGGCTTAACGCATTGGGACTCAGCTACCGCTGCAAGGCTTTTGACTGTTGACCAGCGAACAGTAAGCAAAACGATGACGCTTAACGTCTCGCCGCGCAGTGGAACACTCTCGAATGTTCTTATCCCTGAATTGATGTCCGGGTTGTCCGTATCGAAACATTTCGCGAGTCTTGCTTGTACAGAATACACTTCCACAGACAACAAGTGTGTCACCGTACGAAATCATACTCAACCTCAACGATTCGCCCTTTCCAGTAGGGAAAGTTTCCGCCCGGCAGCTGCCACTCCACATCCGCCTCAACTGGGATCCGCATGCCATCTCTTTCTTCGTAGGTACGGAAGTGGCCCGCCCAGGGAGTCAACTCGTATTTCCCGTTTACTTCTCGGTAGCGCCCGGGCGTAAAGACACCCGTGATTTCACCATCGTCGTTGAAGTGGAACTCCAAAGAAACTGTTGTGCCGGAGTCTGTGAACGCTGCCAACGCTCTGTTGTTGTCTATCGCACTCCATTTTACGCCCTCGCTTGGAAGAAGCGCCGTTGGGAACCAGACCGATTCAGCCAAATAGCGCTGCAGAGCGCCTGCATTGAGTTCCGCCTTGCCGTGTTCGTCGACCACCGTCACGAGTGAGAGAATCTTTCCTTGCATCGAGCCCTGCCCCGCAACATACGCATCGCGCACGCGCACCTTCATCAAGGGAGCCATGCCAATGCTGGCATCCCATACGAAGCCGCGCGGCTCTGCCCAAAAGTACTGCTTTGCGTCGAAGTGGCTCCATCCATCGTCGGCTGTCCGAGTGCGGAATTCGCCTGCCCAGATAATTCGAGCCGAGCGGATCATAGGGTGACCTTCTTTCAACGCCCACCGGAAGTACTTGGCAACAGGAGTCGGAAGCTGCTGGAAGTTTTCAAAAGAAACCGTCTTGATCTCTCCTCGGGGGATCGCCGGGATAAGCTTCTCAACAAACTCGGAGGTTTTCCTATCCCAACGGCTTGATGCGAGCCAAAGTACCAACGCGAGTCCCACGACAACTAGACCGAGACCCACCAAAGTGATTTTCACCCATAGCGCCATTTCCGTTGTATCCTATCTGTCTGACTGTGTGTTGAGCTGCGCAGCGTATAACGTCTGCACAAACCACGCTTGCCCGCCCTCTGGTTGGCGGGCCGTTGTTTTTGCTCCCGACGTTTCTTGTCGGGACGGCAAAAGCAATGGAGCGACGACAACTATTCTTCTCTATCAACAAACGGAGCGTCGTTGTTGGGCGTGTTATGCGAAGACCCCCGTCCCTTCTTGTTGTAATGGAAATCAATACTGCGTTTGCCCATCTCGATGAAATAAAGCTGCATCTCTTCACTGAGAACATCGCCAATCTCAATCACTGCTCGGTTTCTCGATGGATCACCCGTCCAAGATTTGGCAAGCCGATACGGTTCAGAAATTCCGATTGGAATAGCCATACGGAGCTTACCTGACCTTCTATCGAAGCCGAAGACGAATCGGCCAGCACCACGACGGATGATCTTCGTTGAATATGAGCCGAAGTAAGTTTGGTCACTGTGGCCTTGGAAGTACATATCGCTATGGTTCTTCGAGCGAGCGTACTCGGTTGTTTCTCTGACAATGCGCCGAAGGAATTCCCTCTCGACATCCGTCGGGGACACAGCGTCAATCGGGAGTTCGTCTTTTTCAATCATTTGAGATTTCCTTCCGTTGCCAATCAGTTCAGGCCAAAGTGTTTAAGTGCCAGACCACCATTGAAAGCTGGGTCAATGCGCAAAGTTCGCAGTTCCGGAACCTTTGC
>CAYHRX010000717.1:0-1859 GCA_964359075.1 uncultured Chitinophagales bacterium | reverse complement strand
GAACACGCTTGAAGATGCGTGGCACTGTTTCTACGTTGTGAGCAAATACCTCAGGTGCGGCATCGAAGACCTGCTTGAGGTGATCGGGGTTGCCGGAGAAGTCAGGAACAAGGATCTCCACACCCGTGTTGGCATTCTGCTGGTGAATCTGACGAATGGTCTCGGCGTAGAGCCACGCGCCTTCGTCTTCGAGGTCATCTCGGGCCACACCGGTCACAGTGGCATAGCGCAGGTTCATCTGAGCGACGGATTCGCCCACACGACGGGGTTCGTCGCGGTCGAATGCGTCGGGCTTTCCGGTGTCGATCTGGCAGAAGTCACAACGGCGGGTGCACTGCGAACCACCAATGAGGAAGGTCGCCTCACGATCTTCCCAGCATTCATAGATGTTGGGGCAGCCGGCCTCTTGGCAGACAGTGTGGAGGTCTTCGCTCTTCACCAGTTTCTGCAGTGCCTGGTATTCAGGACCCATCTTGGCTTTGGTACGAATCCATTCAGGCTTCTTCTCGATAGGAGTTTCGCTGTTACGAACTTCCAAGCGCAGAAGCTTGCGGCCATCAGCTGACATGAGCATCCTCAAAGTAGTGAGTGAAAAGACGTGTAACAACAGGAACAACGTCACCAGGGGTGATGTTTGTTCCCGAAATCTGAGACAAAGTTGTTGCACCCGCATCACGGATGCCGCAGGCCACGATGTTCTCGTAGGCCTGTAGAGAATTGTTGCAGTTGATGGCAAAGCCGTGCATCGAGACGCCTTCGCTGATGCGAATGCCAATGGCTGCAACCTTGTCATAGTTCAGACCACGATTGACCCAGACACCTGAGCGGCCTTCAACGCGTTCACCAGTAACGCCAAACTCCGCGGCAGCGTCGATGAGGAGACCTTCAATGGTGCGAACATATGCAACAACGTCCATGGGTTCCTGAAGCTTGGTAATGGGGTATCCCACGAGCTGCCCAGGGCCGTGCCACGTGATCTTTCCACCGCGGTCAACGTCAATGACTTCAGTTCCGTCTACAGGACGCTCAGAGTCTTCGGTGCGCTTGCCCGCCGTGTAAACCGATTGATGTTCCAAAAGGAGAAGAGTGTTGGGACGTTCGCCAGCGACCACTTGTTTGTGGATTTCACGCTGTTTTTCCCATGCTTCACGGTAGGGAACTGCGTCATCTCCGAGACCGAGAATGACGACATCCAACATTCTTCAAGTCTACCTTCCGCAAGACACCAGTTCTCCACAGATCTTTTCCCAGAAGCTTGTCCACGACAGCGTCAATACATCCGTTGTATGTTGATCCGAATGACATTCTCGGCACATGGGAACTGCTCAACATCAATACCTCGTTGGCTATCGAATAGAGCCAGGCAGTAGTGGTCGTTCAATGATGCATGGCACTGCTCATATCGATGGTGTCCCAGTTGAGCATGTTCTTACGGTTTACTCCCGTCCTGAAAAATACTTTGACGTAGGCCGCAATGCTGATGGCGATCTGGTCTGGATCTCTAAGAAGGAGGACCTTGATACTTCCATTCCGCCTCTCGTGACAGTGCTCGAGCCAGTCCTAGAGTATGACCCTGAAGTTCTGCCTCCAGAACTCGACAGCGAGCACGAGTTGGGGGAGCGCAGAAGCCTGGTTCTCGCGCTCACAGAAAGAATTTCTCAGAGAAAAAGACTCGTGATTGTTTCGGGAATTGTTAGCGCGTTGTTGGTACTTCTCGGATTGAGTCTCACATCCCAACCGTCCAAGAATGGCGGTTCTCTCGAACAGTTGGCCACACCGGACTCGAGTGAAACCCCCGTACTGGTTGATCAGCCAACAAAGCCGACGGAGGCAGCGATTGATTTCGTAGTGTCAGGAAA
>CAYHRX010000716.1:0-1861 GCA_964359075.1 uncultured Chitinophagales bacterium | reverse complement strand
TCATAGCCAAGTGTTTGGGTCGATGTCGCTATGCGCTGTGCCGCGACATCGATGCCGGTGACCTCAGCATTGATGACCCGGACACCTGGACGGACAAGCGTGTGGAGCGGCCTAACAACATTCTCAGACTGTCGGCCTCCAGTCATCAACCATAAAAGGGAAGGCGCAAAGGTGTGATCAAGGTTCTTCTCCACAAGTGTGATTGTGCCCTCGTGCGGAATCCTCTCTCGGAGTGCGTTGACCAGAACGATGCCGCCGACTCCTCCACCAAGGACGACGATTGCCTTACTGTTCATAGAAGGTCCCTATTCTTTTGCTATTCATGAACCTTGAGGACGACTTTTCGCTCGAAGTAGTTGCCAAGCATCCCCGCCTTCGCATCTCCCTTCACGGATTCACCTTTCGTAAGCATGACCTGCAGGCGTAACTCACCATCCCGTGCGTCGTCAAGAGGTTGAACAGTCATCGGCAGGACGGTTATGTTTGCACCATCAAAGGCCTGGAGCTTGTCGCCCACCACACGGCACGACATCTGGAGGTTCACTGCCCAACCTGGTGCGAACTTCGAGAGAGAGTTGGTCTCGATTCGTTGCGGGTCAATGTACGTCCACGCATTGCGATATGGAGCCGGTGCCTGGTCTTCCTTTTTCCGACCGATCACTGTCAGCACTGTCTTCTGTTCTCCCCGTTTTGCGTCGAGGAGAAACGTACCATCTTCCTGCCGTAGTGACTTCAGTGTTTCCTTGTCGAGGATGTCAATGATGGTGTTCCTCTCATCTGTCCACGGCCCATTGTTCACATGACAGCTCATGCAGGTCTTTGCCTTGCCGAGAATGCCAACGCCGGGTGGGTAGGAAAACGCAACAAATGAGATCCTCGTCCAGAATGCGAGCATTATGACGGACCACATGATGATTTTCATTGCCGTGCCTCCTCCATTTGACAACGTACAACCGTTCTATTTTGTAGTCTGGTTCAGCGGTAATTCGGACAGCTCCCTCCCCTTCTCAAACGCAATCAGGTTCAAATCCAGTATCTTCGGGTTTAGCGATTCCTTCATCACCGCAACCCAGTGCTCATCGGCAATCCCGGTTTGCTCGGCCATCGCGCCCATGAGCACGGTATTGGCAGCGCGGTAGTTGCCAAGCTCCGTCGCAACAACATTTGCATCGAAGCAGACAACCCGATAGCCTTTGCCGGTGAGGAACTGCTCAATGTTCTGAGGATAGTCTACCGGTTTGTCGGTCAATCTCGCCGGCACTCGAATTTCATCGTTGATGACAATCAGTCCACCCTCCCTAACGTAGTGCGCCCAGCGGAGAGCTTCAAGCTTTTCAAGTGCTAGCAGAATGTCAACCTCACCTGCCGATGAGAGTGGCGAATACACCTTCGCCGCAAAGCGGACGTGACTCACGACGCTTCCGCCTCGCTGCGCTGCCCCGTGAACTTCAGTCTTCTTGGCATCGAAGCCGGCATGAATTGCCGCGCGAGCTGCAAGCTCGGAGACGAGGAGAATTCCTTGTCCGCCTACGCCGGCAAAGAGGAGGTTCTTTCCATAATTATTGTTGTTCACGCGAGAATTCTCCAATCTTCAAATATCAAAATACAAATCTCAAACAAATTCCAATGGTCAAACTCCAGTTCTCAAACTCCGCCTCATTGGAATTTCGGCATTGGTGCTTGTTTGAGAATTGATGCTTGTCATTTGGGATTTCCATCTTGGAGCTTATTTGATACTTGGGGTTTGTGTTCTGCAATTTCAGCACTGAAGTCACTCCGACTTGCAAATGATAGAGGAAAGGGTCTTTTTCAATTCGACAGCCTCGTTCATAAGCTCTGTTCATTCGTTTCCGTATTGTCC
>CAYHRX010000715.1:0-1866 GCA_964359075.1 uncultured Chitinophagales bacterium | reverse complement strand
CGTCAACAAAAGTGAGAGGATAGCTGTCCTTATCGAACGATCAGCATCTTCTTGGTCTCGCTGAAGGGGCCTGCCTGTAGCCTGTAAAAATATACGCCGGAGGCGTATCCACCTTTGGAGGACACCCCGCCCGCAAGGTTTCCGGCGTTCAGCTTGATTTTATAATATCTTCCCGCCTCCGCGACATCGTCAAAGAGCACCGCAACTTGCTGTCCGAGAACATTGTACATCTTCAGCGTCGTGCTGCCCGTCACCTTCACAGAGAATTTGATCTCAGTTTCCGGGTTGAAGGGGTTCGGGAAGTTCTGGAACAGGGCAAATTCCGCTCGCGCCTTGTCCCCAGCCGAGAGCGTCTTCACATCAACGCTCACGGGTGGGCTGTAGTCCACCGTCCCGTCAAGGTCAACTTGACGCAACCGATAGTGGTAGAGGCCGATGGTTGCAAGAGTACTGTCGAGGAATGAATAGTTGTGCGGCTCGAGCGTTGTGCCGTGTCCGGGAATGAAGCTGTTTGGTACCTCCACAAACGTTGGCTCGCTCTCCTGCCGCCGCTCGACAAAGACGCCGTAATTGTTAATCTCGCTGATTGTTGTCCACTCCAGCAGTACCCCCCGACCACCAGGATCAGGGCCGGCAGTGAAAGACGCAAGTGTAATCGGAACGGGAAAAGCGGGAACTTCATCTGCGCCCATGTACGGGAATGTTCCATCTCGAGCATCACCATCGAAATCAGTCGTAATGCCAGCGATGGGCGTCCCGCGCAGGTCAAAGTCTCCAATAGATGACCCAGCAAGGTGGAGGTTGGTCGGGGAGATGAAGTTCACCAGCTTGGAAATCGAGTTGGCATCCTGGTTCGATGGCGTGAAGAGCGTCCGCCACGTTGCCAATGTTGCTACATCTGCGTATGGGACTGTCGTGCCTGTTCCTCCAAGCACCATCTGCGCATTGGAGCCATTCACGAAGTAGTCGTTGAAGTTTGATGCTCCAGCACCCCAGAAGTACGTTGAGGCAGGGACAACAACTGCATAGTGCTTCAGCGTCCCGGTGTTCGAGTTGACGTCGACGGAGACAATGTTGTCCTTGAGTGTGAGGTTGGCGACGATTGCCGAGCTGACGCGGATTCCGGCTGCGCTTTGCGCGGCGGTCGTGACTGCTCCCGGATCCATGTCTCCGGCCATCGAGACCGTGTTAAACACCACCGTGTCCTGATTCCCAAACCCGATCCCAATCCCCACAGCCTGGTTGCCTGTGCTCGTCCCGTTAGACCGGATATTCGAGATCATGTTGTTGGCAACGAGATTGCTGGAGATTGACGGATTGCCAAGAGGCAAGCCCGCAACCAGAATGCCCACCGCGCCGTTTACACGTTCGTCGACGATGTCGTGAATGTGGTTCCGCGTAATCGATGAGTTGGCGATAGAGGATGAAAAGGGCGTCCAACTGTCGTCTCCCACGCCGATGCCGATCCGGTCTGTGCCCGATGTCGTGTTCGCAAAGTCGCCTCCCACAAAACGGACTTCGTTTTCAGTCACGGTCGCGTTGTTCTGATTCTCAATCACGATCCCCGCCTTCCCGATTTCGTCAGAGCCGAACGACGTTGGACCGATGACATTCTTTGAAATGATGTTGTTATCGTTCGGATTTGTATTTGATCCGCGTAGATAGATGCCATGCTGGACCTTCACAATGGCGTTGTTCATGAATGTGTTGTTGTCGTTATCGATCCCGTCGTTGAAGGTGTTAAGGTTTGTCCCACCGGCGAATATCCCGAACGAGTTGTTGACGCCCGTGCTCTGGTCGGCGTTACATGAGATGTTGCAGTTCTTGATGACGATCTTCTGGCATCCGCCGCCAGCGCCTGTGCTC
>CAYHRX010000714.1:0-1866 GCA_964359075.1 uncultured Chitinophagales bacterium | reverse complement strand
TCTGTCGTTTCGAGTAACTGGCGGTTGATCCCACAGGCGAATCCGTGTGTGGGTGTAATGAAGTCAACTGAATTGAGGTGACGGCCCGTTGGAATTGGGCTCTGTAGAATCCACTGCGCCTTGACCGCGTGTGTGAGAGCAAGCAGTAGAACGAACCATGCTACCGTCGAAACTTTTGGCATGTGGCAACTCCTTCCCGCATGTTATTGAACTGCTAGCTATGACTTCGAGCATCGAGCAGCGTTCAAGAAGGAAGTAGAGTGTCTGCCCGTGGTAGGGATTTGATGCTCTTGTTGAATAACTCATCACACAAGATATGCCAGTGAGCTGACCAAAATGACAGATTGCTTTTGCGTTTCCCGAACGAATTTCCGTGCGTGTGGTACGTATGCCCCAGCCAAGTTTTTCATCTTTGAAAAACGCTTTGAAACACACTGTTCAGAACAACCGTTCCTTGCAGTGCGCGCTATGGTCTGGCTGGTTTCCTCAAGCCGCTTCATGTCTAGCTGTTACTTTGGCTCATCAGTGCGCGCAGGTTATCGCCTTGAAATCATCAGGATCATTCTCATTGTTGCAAACCACTCCCCAGTCTGAAAAGCGCATGTGCACCAATCGGCGATGGCTGTTGCCTCGCAGCCACATATCTTGTTGGTTGCAGGCGCTTGATTGGTCTTGAGAAACCGGGTGAGCCGATGGCCTCTTCGAACACTTTAAGGTGCAGCTTTGCAGACTCTTCCCAACTGAAAAGCCCTGCTCGCTCAAAACCTCTTTCCATCAAACTCTGTCGAAGAGTGCTGTCTGTCAGAACTTTGTACATCCCTTCAGCGATGCTACAAATGTCGGTGGGGTCGACGTATTGTGCCGCGTCGCCGCAGACTTCAGGCAGGCTGGCCGTGTTCGACACAACGACCGGACAGCCATGTGCCATCGCTTGAAGGGGCGGTAAACCAAATCCTTCATAGAACGATGGGAAGACCAGCAGCGACGCTCTGCTGAAGAGCGATTGCATCTCTTTGTCGGGAATGTATCCTTTGAACTCAACCCTGTCGGGTTCGAGATGGAACTTCGACAGACTCCCTGCGTCAAACTCCCTCAGGATGTGTTCCCGTCCACTGCCTGCGATGACTAACTTGTGGTCCACCTTGTCTTTAATCTGTGCGAATGCTCTCAACACACCTATCACGTTCTTCATCTGCACGATGCGTCCGATGTAGAGGATGAACTTCTCCTTCTCTACGCAGGACGTCGCAGATTCCAATACCTCACCGACACCGACTCCGTACCTATGGATGACGCGGATGCGTTCAGCGGGCACGCCATACGATTTCACGATCAAGCCCTTTGTGTGCTGTGACGGCGTTACAACCATGCGAGCAGATCGCAGGACGTGGCCAAGATAGTACTTGTAATAGTAATACTGCTTCTTATGCCATTTCTTAAACAGAAGAGGGATCAGGTCGTGTATCATCACGATTTGGCGCGAGCTGAACTGCACCGCCTCAAGCTGGCTCGTACTGAAGATCACGTACCCCCGATGTCGCAACGCAAGGTAGTTCGCAAACAAGAGCCGCAGCAGGTGGCCTTTGAAACGGTGATCAGGAGAGACTGCGCCGCTCACCCACCGGACAACGCAGTTTCTCGGGAAGGCAAGACCAACCAGGTGTTCTGCGCAACTCCGGTTTACATAGATGATGAACCGCAGATCGGTCTCCATGGTTGCCAGTTCCCGGAGGAGGTCAAGTCCATAGATGCCAATGCCGTCAAGCGTGCGGCCAATGTTGGTGGCATTGATGATGATGGTTTCCTTCATGAAGACGTCTCCGAATGCCGGTACGCAGCAGCAACGTCAGCGGACTTTCCATCCAT